>NZ_SCTN01000075.1 GCF_004297345.1 Aquabacterium sp.
CTGTCGGCAGATGAGGCAATGGCGTCAGACATGCTTGTCCCCTGGTGTCTGGAGAATCACTATGAGGCCGAGGCCTGCGGTTCACCAGCGTGAAGTCCCTGATGTGATGGATCCAACAATCCAGCAGCCGTGTTGTTCGTTGAGCCCTGCAACACCTCGCGAGGCGCGGCGAGCAAGGCCGGACAGGTGAGCACATGCACCAGACGCCAGACCATCAAGGCCGCGCCCAGCGTGTGCACCAGCGCAGCCAGCAGTGGCCAGCCCAGCACCACATTGCTCAAGCCGGTGGCCAGTTGCAGCCCGGCCAGCCACCACAAGGCCGCACCGTCGCGCAGCCATGGCCCCTGCCCGTCAGGCGCATGCTGCCATTTGCGCAAGCCCCATCCATAAGCGATCAAGACCAGCAAGACCAGCACAGCCATCAAGCGATGTACAACATGAATGGCCGTCAAGGCCGCCAGCGTGATGAAGCCGCCTTGACTGTCTACACCCAAAGGCCGCAGCAAGTGGAAACCGACAGAGAAGTCCATCTCAGGCAACCATTGCCCCTGGCACAGTGGCACCTCCGTGCAAGCCAGCACCGCATAGTTGGTGCTGACCCATGCGCCCAGTGCAATCTGGATCGCCAGCAAGGCCAGCACCACATAGCCCGCCTTTCGCAAAGATGATGCAGCCCAGGCCTGACGCAAACGAGGCGGCATCTGCGGCATGTCCAGCACACGCACCTGCGCGGTCAGCAAGCCCACACCCAGCATGGCCCCGATCAGATGCCCGGTCACGATGATGGGTTGCAGCTTGAGCGTGACCGTCAAAGCACCAAAGGCGCCTTGCGCGCACACCCACACCAAGGTGGCCGTGCTCCACCACGGAGACAAGGCACCCGCGCGACCACGCATGGACCACGCTGCGAGCATCAATCCCGTGATCAGCGCACCAACACCAGTGGCGAGATAGCGGTGCACCATCTCGATCCACGCTTTGCTGTGTGACACCGGGCCGGACGGCAATGCGGCATGCGCGGAACTGATCTGCGCATGCGCAGCAAAGGGGCTGGTCTCACCATAGCAACCGGGCCAATCAGGGCAGCCCAGACCGGAGTCCGTCAAGCGCGTGAACGCCCCGAACACCACCAGATCGATCGTCAGGAACAGCGTGAGCACGGTCAGTACACGCTGCCAGGCCGGCCAGCCTCGCAGCCCCTGCCTGTGCGCCCGCCACGCCACCAGGCTGACTGGCAACAAGGCCAGCAATGCGCCCATCAGCGCCACTTCCAGTGCAGGATCCAGATTGATCAGACTGAGCATCAAGCGAGCCTCTTCGATCTCAACGACCAGGCTCGTCCCAGGACTCGTTGGCTTTCATGAGCCGGGCCAGGTCCTTCTTGATGCGCGATGGATCGGCATCTACCGGAAAGCGCATCATCCAGTCACCACGCGGATCAACCAGATACAGGTGCGAGGTCATGGCTTGCCCCGCTTCAGGCACCAGCCATCGTTGAAGATCAGCCGCCCCCGTACGCAAGACCCAGGCGTTCTTCAAGCCTTCGAGCAAACCGCTGCGAACCGGCTCCTGATCGGGAATCAGCCAGACACGATCCAGGCGATCCTTGTCCTTGCCCAGGGTCTCGCGCAATTGCCTCTGCAGATAAAGCTGATGCTCGCAAGTGTGGTCACACGCCCCACCAGACACTGCCACCAGCAACCATTGCCCCTTCAACGCGCCAGGCCTGACCGCGCGACCATTCAGATCGACCAGCGGCATATCAGCCTCTGCAGGCAGCGGCTTGGGCGGCGTGACCAAGGTACCGTAATTCACCCGTCCTTGTGGCTTGATCACGTAATACGTGAAATACGAAGCTACCACCGGCGCAGCACACACAACCCACACCAACAGCATCTTGATCCGACCGGATCGGGTGCGCTGCCTGGGCTCATTGGCCGCCTTGGGCATGCTGTGCACGCTCAGCTGGATGGGCGCAGTCTGCGCGGTATCAGGATGAGACATGTGTACTTGCTCGACGAGGTCGGATGATCTGAAACCAGACCGTGAGCCCGATGATCAGCGCGCACAACGCAAACCATTGAGCCGCATAGGCCAGATGTTTGTCCTGCCCCAGCCCGGGCTCGGGCCAGTTTCGGCGCATGGCATCGGCTTGCTCTGGTGATACCTCAGCTTGCACCTGAAGCACAGCGCCTGCCACAGGGACTTGCCCCAGCCAGTGGTGCCAGAACGCCACATCGGCGTTCTGCCTGAGCAGGGGCCCTCGCCCATGGCCCACTTCGGGCTCATTGCCAAGCTGATACGTTCTGGACAATCCTGTCGCAACGCGCCCCACCACGCGAACCTCATGGGCATTTGAAGGGACAGAGGGCAACTTCTGGCGATCACGTGGATCT
>NZ_SCTN01000002.1 GCF_004297345.1 Aquabacterium sp.
GGTCTTGAGCGCCTTCATGACCATCGGGTCCATGTCATCCCGGGCCCCCAACGCATTGACCAGGCCAGCGTTGTAGCTGGCAATGGCCGTCAAGGGTTGATTGAGTTCATGGGCCAGGGTTGACGCCACCTCGCCCAGCATGGTCAGGCGCGCATGGTGGGCCATGGTCTCCAGTTGCTTGCGCTCGCGCTCTTCCATGCGCTTGCGCTCGGTGATGTTGAGCACGGATGCCATCCAGCCGATCTGCAGTCCCTTGGCGTCAACCAGGGGGGCCTCGAACACCATCACCTCGACGAGGCGGCCATCCCGGTGCTGCCATCTGGATTCGTAGCCATCGCGAGGCGCCTTGCCAGCCATGTTGCGCAAATGGCGGCTCATGCTTTGATCCAGTTCATGAGGCGCCCAATACGGCATGGGTGGCATCAAACCGATCAATTCATCAGGCTGGTAGCCCACCATGTCTGCCATGGTCTTGTTGACGTAAACCAACCTGCCTTGCAGGTCTCTGGCACGAATGCCGACGGCCAGCGAGTCTTCCATCGCGGATCGCCATGCGGCCTCCGTTCGCCAGGCCTCTTCGGCGCGCGACACACTCTGCATCTGTCGCCGGAGCATGAAACTGGCGCCCCCCAACAACAACACGAAGCCCCCCATCAGGGCCATGGGCATGGTTCGCCACCAGGGCGTGATGCGCTCACGCGACGTCAACTCCAGCCATGCGTTTGGCAGCGTGGGCGCCATTGACACCCGGTACCAGGCCTGGGTGGGGCGGCGCGGCCCATCCACAGTGGATGCAATCACCTCGTCTGACTCATCCACCAGCCGAATGTCGTACTTGGCTGCAAGCCACCAGGGCACTTTCTGGCGCAGCAAGGCGCCAGCAGAGTAACGGGCGACCAGCATGCCCCCCGGATGATCCGCCCCCCCCGGCAAGGCCACGGACAAGTGCCCTGCCATGCCAGCTTCTTCGCCCATATTGCGCAAGGCATCACGCGCAGGCAGCGAATCATCAGGAACATGCCCCATGATCTGACCGTCATCGCCAAGCCAGGTCACACTGACCCAAAAGCGCCTGAGGCCGTCCAGCACCAAGGCGTGCCTGGCAAACCCATCGGGCGTCAGGGCGCGGGACTGAATGTCATCGGCCAGCACACGAAGTTTCCCGGTTTCATCGTCCAGGCGATTGGTGATCTGCGCCTCCAGCGACAAGGCGTCCGAGATCATGTCGGCACGCTGGGATTCAAGATCGCTGACTTCCCTGGCGCGCAGCCAGATCATCACGCCAGCTACCAACAACATGGACAACACAAGCGGCCAGGCCCACAAAGAAGGCATCAAAGCAATGCGCGAGCCCCACAAAGACAGGCGAGGCCGAGGCGGCACAGCCAGCGCTGGCCGTGGCGGAACGCGGACGCTGGGTGCCGGTGAGCTGTCAGGCTGATCTGTCATGTCTGCAGTCTAGAACCATGGCGCGCACAGGCTTGCGCGCTGCATACAGGAATGTGGAACTCCACAATTTGCGACGCCCCTTTCCGGTTGAACAATGAGCCTATCGAAAACCAATCGGAGACGCCATCATGTTCAACCGTCAGACCTCGAATTTGCTGCGCCGCAACATGTTGACAATGGCCGCGTCGATCGCCGCCTCACTCACGCTCCTGCCGGCCGCGTTTGCCCAGTCTCCTATCGTCATCAAGTTCAGCCACGTGGTGGCCGTTGACACCCCCAAAGGCAAGGCCGCCGAGTTCTTTGCCAAACGGGCAGCCGAGTTGACCAAGGGGCGCGTCAAGGTCGAGGTCTACCCTAACAGCCAGCTCTACAAGGACAAGGAAGAGCTGGAAGCCCTGCAACTGGGCTCCGTTCAGATGCTGGCGCCCTCGCTGTCGAAGTTTGCACCGCTGGGCGTGAAGGAGTTCGAGGTCTTCGACCTGCCCTTCATCTTTGACGACTACCCTTCCCTGCACCGCGTCACCAACGGCCCGATCGGCCAAGGCCTGCTCAAGAAGCTGGAAACGCGCGGCATCCATGGCCTGGCTTACTGGGACAACGGCTTCAAGGTGATGTCGGCCAACAAACCGCTCAAGAGCGTGGAAGACTACCGCGGCCTGAAGATGCGCATCCAGTCCTCCAAGGTGCTTGACGCTGAAATGCGTGCACTGGGTGCGCTGCCTCAGGTGCTGGCCTTCTCTGAAACCTACCAGGCCTTGCAGACCGGTGTGGTCGATGGCACAGAGAACCCACCCTCCAACCTGTACACACAGAAAATGCACGAGGTTCAAAAGAACCTGAGCGTCACCAACCACGGGTATCTGGGCTATGCGGTGGTCGTGAACAAGAAGTTCTGGGATGGTCTGCCCAGCGACATCCGCCTGGCATTGAGCAAGGCCATGGCAGAGTCCACACAGGTGGCCAACGATGTGGCCTTCCAGGACAACCAGGATGCGCTGGCCAAGGTGCAGGCCTCCGGCAAGACCGTGATCTACAAACCCACCATCGGCGAGCGCTTCCTGCTCAAGAAGGCCCTGATGCCTGTACACAAGCAGATGGCATCGCGGATCGGCGACGAGGTGATCCAGTCCATCTACAAGGAAACCAACTTCGACCCCAGCAAGATGTGATCTGGTGGGTTGTACACAGCTCAGCCCACGCCAGGTCGTGGGCTTTTTTTTGAACAGGAGAGCCCATCATGAAATGGCTTGACCATCTGGAAGAGTGGCTGATCGCGTCCTTCATGGGCGCCGCCACCTTGATCATCTTTGCCTCGGTGTTGCACCGCTACCTGGTGGGCGTTCAAAGCCCTATCCAGGACTGGCTGCTGACGCTGAACTTCGCCTGGGCCCAGGAGGCCACCATCTACCTGTTTGTGTGGATGGCCAAGTTTGGCGCGGCTTATGGCGTGCGCACCGGCATCCACGTCGGGGTGGACGTGCTCATCAACCAGTTGTCCAGCCCGAAGCGCAAGGTCTTCGTGTTGTTCGGCCTGCTGGCTGGCGCCCTGTTCACAGGCACCGTCGCGACGATGGGTGCACGCTTTGTCTGGGAGAACGGCTTTCACTACGCCTTGTTCCACGCCCTTCACATGGACATGACCGACCTGGTTGAAGGCCCGACCACCCCAGACCTGGAGTGGCAGACCTGGATCATCTACTCCGCTATCCCCCTGGGCTCTTCGCTGATGTGCTTCCGCTTCCTGCAAGTGGCGTGGAATTTCATGAAAACCGGCGAGCTGCCACACCATGACCACGGTCACGTGGACGGTCTGGACGAAGAAGTGGCCAAGGCCTGAAGGAGCAGCACATGAACGGCATCATCATCTTTTCCGTGCTGCTGGCACTGATGCTCACGGGCATGCCCGTGTCCATCTCGCTGGGCCTCACGGTTCTCACTTTCATCTTTGGCTTCACGCAGGTTCCGCTCGAATCTGTGGCGCTCAAACTGTTCACAGGCATCGAGAAGTTCGAGATCATGGCGATCCCCTTCTTCATCCTTGCTGGCAACTTCCTGACGCATGGCGGCGTGGCCAAACGCATGATCACCTTCGCCACCAGCATGGTGGGGCATTGGCATGGCGGGCTGGCGCTGGCGGGCGTGCTGGCTTGCGCCTTGTTTGCGGCGGTGTCAGGGTCCTCGCCTGCGACCGTGGTGGCGATTGGCTCGATCCTGCTGCCAGCCATGGCCAAGGCAGGCTTTCCCAACAAGTTTGGCGCAGGTGTGGTCACCACATCGGGCGCACTGGGCATCCTGATCCCGCCATCCATCGTGATGGTGATGTACTCGGTGTCCACCAATACGTCCGTAGGTGCCTTGTTCCTGGCCGGCGTGATACCTGGTGCCGTCCTCGCCTTGATGCTCGGCTTCACGACCTGGTGGCGCGCCCGCAAGTTCGGCTATCCCCGCCAACCCAAGGCCACCTTTGCCCAGCGCATGAAGGCCCTGAAAGACTCCTTCTGGGGCCTGCTGCTGATCGTGGTCGTGATGGGCGGCATCTACACCGGGCTGTTCACGCCGACTGAAGCGGCTGCCATGGCTGCGGTCTACGCCTTCATCATCGCCGTGTTCGTCTACAAGGACATGGGCCTGAAAGACGTGCCCCGCGTGCTGCTGAACTCGGCCAATATGAGCGCGATGCTGCTCTACATCATCACCAACGCGGTGCTGTTCAGCTTCGTGCTGGCCAACGAGAACATCCCGCAGCAACTGGCTGACTGGCTGGTGGGCATGGGCCTGGGGCCGATCGCCTTCCTGTTCGTGTGCAACATCTTGCTGCTGGTGGCGGGCAACTTCATGGAGCCATCGTCGATCGTGCTGATCATGGCGCCCATTCTGTTCCCCGTGGCCGTGAAGCTGGGCATCGACCCCATCCACTTCGGCATCCTGATCGTGGTGAACATGGAAGTGGGCATGTGCCACCCACCGGTGGGACTGAACCTGTACGTGGCCTCGGGCATCACCAAGATGGGCATCACCGAGCTGACGGTGGCCGTATGGCCCTGGCTGCTCACCATGCTGGTCTTCCTCGGCCTGGTCACCTACTGGCCGCCTTTGTCCCTGTGGCTGCCCCACTTGCTGATGAAGTAAGCAGAACGCCGCACAAAAACCCACATCCCCCCTCAAAGCCGTGCCCGCAGGCCCCTGCGGCGCGGCTTTTTTCACACGCGCGGACCTCACAAGCCAAGGCACACACTGATACACTCGCGGCTTGTCAGGAGAGAGCCGTCTGCCCAAGTGCTGCGGCCGCCGAAGGCGCAGGGCCCCTCAACGCGAGTTGACCGCCCGAACGCTCAGGCAAAAGGACTGGCAAACATGGCGATTCGGCCTCACAAGGCCTGCCGCCATGATCCTCACTGGAGAGAGTCTGGTGACCTTGCTTGCACGCAAGGTGAGCCAGACCACCGAAGGGGCAAGCCCATAACGCGATGGCCAATGCTGTTGCGAGGGGTCAATCTCTCAGGTAAAGCGGACAGAGAGGGCAGCACCAAACCGGTTTCAACGCGAGTTGAGGTACCGGGGCGGATTCAGATTGAATGCCCTCCACTGGCCTCGCAGCCAGCTTTTGCCATGTCCGCAGATTTGCTCAAGACACCCCTGCACGCCCTGCACGTTGAACTCGGCGCCAAAATGGTCCCGTTCGGCGGCTATGACATGCCCGTGCAGTACGCCACCGGCATCCTCACCGAGCACAAGCACACCCGCAGCGCAGCCGGCCTGTTTGACGTCTCCCACATGGGCCAGGTTCTGCTCAAGGGCGAAGGCGCCGACGCTGCGCTCGAATCCCTGGTGCCCGTGGACATCGTCGATCTGCCCAAGTTCAAGCAGCGCTATGCCCTGTTCACGAACGAGCAAGGCAGCATCCTGGACGACCTGATGGTCACCCGCCGCGAGAACGACCTGTTTGTGGTCGTCAACGCCGCCTGCAAGACACAAGATATCGCCCACATGCAGCAGCACATCGGCAGCCGCTGCACCGTTCAGCCTCTGCCCGACCAGGCCCTGCTGGCCCTGCAAGGCCCACAGGCTGTGACGGCCCTGGCACGCCTGAACGCCGACGTGCAGAAGCTGACCTTCATGACCGGTGGCCACTTTGTGCTCGACGGCATCGATTGCTTCCTGACCCGCTCGGGCTACACCGGCGAAGACGGCTTCGAGATCTCCGTGCCCGCCGACAAGGCCGTACAACTGGCCCGCGCCCTGCTGGCCCAGCCCGAAGTCAAGCCCATCGGCCTGGGTGCCCGCGACACCCTGCGCCTGGAAGCCGGCCTGTGCCTGTACGGCCACGATATCGACACCACCACCACACCCGTTGAAGGCAGCATCACCTGGGCGATCCAGAAGGTGCGCCGCGCTGGTGGCGCCCGCGCTGGCGGCTACCCCGGTGCCAGCGCGATCGACGGCCAACTGGCCAACGGTGTGATCCGCAAGCGCGTTGGTCTGATCAGCACCGAACGCATGCCTGTGCGCGAAGGCGCCAAGGTGGTGGATACCAGCGGTGCCGACATCGGCATCGTCACCAGCGGCTCGCCCAGCCCCAGCCTGGGCCAGCCCATCGCCCTGGCTTACGTCGCCACGGCGCAAGCGGCCATCGGCACACAGGTGTTTGCCATCGTGCGCGACAAGCGTGTCGCCATGACCGTCACCAGCCTGCCCTTCGTGCCCAACCGCTATTACCGCGGCTGAAACCACTGACATGGCCGCGACGGCCTGAGGGTCTCTTGAGAGATACTCTCGGCCGTT
Organism: Aquabacterium sp.; assembly: GCF_004297345.1. Classification (GTDB taxonomy): domain Bacteria; phylum Pseudomonadota; class Gammaproteobacteria; order Burkholderiales; family Burkholderiaceae_C; genus Aquabacterium. Next base: position 6,232 of record NZ_SCTN01000002.1, read on the forward strand.
CGGCACACCACCCAATTCAATTCACAGATTTCACAGATATAGGACGTCCAACATGACCATCAAGTACACGCCCGACCACGAATGGCTGCAAATCGAAGCTGACGGCACCGCCATCGTCGGCATCACCCACCACGCTCAAGACGCCCTGGGCGACGTGGTGTTCGTGGACCTGCCCGCCGTGGGCACCACCTTCAAACCCAAGGACGTGGCCGGCGTGGTCGAGTCCGTGAAGGCAGCCGCTGACGTCTACATGCCCGTGACCGGTGAAATCACCGAAGTCAACGAAGCCCTGCGCGACGACCCCGCCCTGGCCAACAGCGACCCCACCGGCGCTGGCTGGTTCTTCAAGGTCAAGCTGAGCAACCCCGCCGAGCTGGACGCCCTGCTGGACGCCACCGCTTACGACGACCTGCTGAAGAACGCCTGATCACCAGCCTCGTGATCAAGACGGCGCCGCCAAGCGGTGGCGCCAAGTTGTGCCCCGCCTGAACGATGCCGCCGAACGCCATGCTGAACACCCACCTGCCCACCCTCGCTGAACTCGAAAACGCGACCGAATTCCAGGCCCGCCACCTCGGCCCCTGGGATGACGAGCAGCAACTCATGCTCAGCGCCATCGGCGTGGCTTCGCGCCAGGCTCTGATCGACGGCATCGTGCCCGGCAGCATCAAGCGCGGCAACCCCATGGAGCTGCCTGCTCCGCTGACCGAAGCACAGGCACTGGCCGAGCTGAAGTCCATCGCCCAGCAAAACAAGGTGATGCGCAACTTCATCGGCCAGGGCTACTACGGCACGCTGACGCCTGGCGTCATCCTGCGCAACATTCTGGAAAATCCCGCCTGGTACACGGCCTACACGCCTTACCAGGCCGAGATCTCGCAAGGTCGCATGGAAGCGCTGGTGAACTTCCAGACCATGATCACCGACCTGACCGGCATGGCGATTGCCAACGCCTCCATGCTGGACGAGGCCACCGCCGCAGCTGAAGCAATGACGCTGGCCGCACGTGGCGGCAAGAGCAAGTCCACGCGCTTCGTGGTCTGCCACGACGTGATGCCGCAAACGCTGGAAGTGATCCAGACCCGCGCCAAGCCACTGGGCATCACCGTGGACCTGGTGCACGCCGCTCAACTGTGCGAGCACCTGCAAAGCAACGACTGCTTTGCCGCCCTGCTGCAATACCCTGGCGTCAACGGCCAGATCCGTGAACTCAAGCCCCTGATCGATGCGCTGCACGCCAAGGGCGCGCTGGCCATCGTGGCAGCCGACCTGCTGGCCCTGACCCTGCTGACGCCTCCGGGCGAGCTGGGCGCCGACATCGCCTGCGGCACCACCCAGCGCTTCGGCATGCCCATGGGCAATGGTGGCCCGCACGCTGCCTACATGTCCACCAAGGACGAGTTCAAGCGCTCCATGCCTGGCCGCCTGGTGGGCGTGAGCGTGGACAGCCACGGCAACCCTGCCTACCGTCTGGCCCTGCAAACCCGCGAACAGCACATCCGCCGCGAGAAGGCAACCTCCAACATCTGCACGGCTCAGGTGCTGCCGGCCGTCGTGGCCAGCATGTACGCCGTCTACCACGGCCCTGAAGGCCTCAAGCGCATCGCTCTGCGCGTGGCCGCCTACACCTCCATCCTGGCCGAAGGCCTGAAATCGCTCGGCCGCAAGCTGGTGCATGACACCTGGTTCGACACAGTACAAGTGCTGGCTGAAGACCGTGAAGCAGTGCTGGCCGCCGCAGTCAAGCTGGGCATCAACCTGCGTGATGCCAGCAACGACAGCATCAGCATCTCGCTGGACGAGACCACCACCCGCAACGACATCATCGACCTGTGGACCGTGTTCTCCGGCGGCAAGGCCCTGCCCTCGTTTGCCGCATTCGAAAATGGCGTCGCCCTGGGCCTGCCAGCCACGCTGCGCCGCAGCAGCGCCTTCCTGACGCACCCGGTGTTCAACACGCACCACAGCGAAACCGAGATGCTGCGCTACCTGCGCGCCCTGGCCGACAAGGACCTGGCGCTGGACCGCACCATGATCCCGCTGGGCTCGTGCACGATGAAGCTCAACGCCACCAGCGAGATGATCCCCATCACCTGGCCTGAGTTCGCGCATATCCACCCCTTCGCACCACGCGACCAACTCAAGGGCTACGAGTTGCTCAACGAGCAACTGTGCGCCTGGCTGTCGCAAGCCACCGGTTACGCCGGGATCAGCCTGCAGCCCAATGCCGGCTCGCAAGGCGAGTACGCTGGCCTGCTGATCATCAAGGCCTACCACGAAGCCAAGGGCCAGGGCCACCGCGACATCTGCCTGATCCCTGAAAGCGCCCACGGCACCAACCCAGCCAGCGCGCAGATGACCGGGATGAAGGTGGTGGTCACCAAGTGCGACAGCGAAGGCAACGTCGATCTGGATGACCTCAAGGCCAAGTGCGAGCAACACAGCGCCAATCTGGCCGCCGTGATGATCACCTACCCCTCCACCTACGGCGTGTTCGAAACCCGCGTGACCGAGCTGTGCAAGCTGGTTCACCAGCATGGTGGCCGCGTGTACGTGGACGGCGCCAACATGAACGCCCTGGTTGGCCTGGCCGCCCCTGGCCAGTTCGGTGGTGACGTGAGCCACCTGAACCTGCACAAGACCTTCTGCATCCCGCACGGCGGTGGCGGCCCAGGCGTTGGCCCTGTCAGCGTGGTCGAAGATCTGGCCCCTTACCTGCCCGCACACCGCTCGGCTGGCATCGGCTCTGAAGTGCAAGTGGGCGCCGTCTCGGCTGCACCGCTGGGCAATGCGGCCGTGCTGCCGATCAGCTGGATGTACATCCGCATGATGGGCGCCGATGGTCTGAAGGCCGCCACCGAAGTGGCCATCCTGAACGCCAACTACGTGGCCGCCCGCCTGGCCGATCACTACGACATCCACTTCAGCGGTGGTAGCCAGACGATCAAGGGCGGCGGCGTGGCCCATGAGTGCATCCTGGACATCCGCCCGCTCAAGGACATCAGTGGCGTCGGCGCTGAAGACGTCGCCAAGCGCCTCATCGACTACGGCTTCCATGCCCCCACACTGAGCTTCCCCGTGGCCGGCACACTGATGGTGGAGCCCACCGAGAGCGAATCCAAGGCCGAGCTGGACCGTTTCTGCGATGCCATGATCGCCATCCGCGAAGAAATTCGCCTGGTCGAACAAGGCAAGCTGCCCCAGGACGACAACCCGCTGAAGAACGCCCCCCACACCGCAGCCAGCCTGCTCAAAACCGACTGGGCGCACGCCTACAGCCGCGAACTCGCTGCCTACCCCGTGCCCAGCCTGCTCAAGCAGAAGTACTGGTCGCCCGTGGGCCGCGTGGACAACGTCTACGGTGATCGCAACCTGTTCTGCTCCTGCGTGCCCGTGAGCGACTACCAGGCCTGATCCGCCAACTGATCACTGCCTGAACGGCCCGCCGTGGTGCTCTGCGCCCGGCGGGCCGAACTGTTTCCAGTCGCCAACAAACTGACCTGGCTCAAGCCCGGACGTTGCCAAGCCCTGCAATCGGCGCTAATGTGCCAAGACAGTTGGCAAGGGCTCGCCAGCTGCTGTCAGCCCCTTGCAAGCAGAGCCCTCTGTATTTGGCGTGTCGCACAGAATGACAACGCCCATCAGCCAAAGATGCAACGGGAGGCTTATGCCTGTACTGACGGAACCCAAGCTTGCGCCCGCCAGCTTCATCCCCACGGAAGAAGGCTTGAAGATGGCGCTGGCAGCCGCGCAAGCCGGCATCTGGGAGTGGCATCTCGACACCAACCTGCATATCTGGTCTGGTGAGGTCTGGCCCTTGTACGGCCTGGGGCGCGAGATCCCCGCCAGCCACGACGCCTGGCTCTACAGCATCCATCCGGATGACCGCACCCACGTTCGCCAGACCATCTCGGCGGCCAGCCAGTGCCGTGTGCCCTTTGAAATCGAATGGCGCACCAACCCAGCCTTCGGCTCGGTCCGGTGGCTGCTGTCTCGCGGGCAGCCAGGCAAGCCCCAAGACAACGGCCAGGCGACCTACACCGGCATCGTCATGGACATCACGGCCCGCAAACGAGCCGAACATGCCGTGCTCAAGCTCACCGAGACGCTGGAAGAACGCGTCCGCGAACGCACCGCGGCACTCTCCGAACATGAACGCCTGCTTCAGAACATCCTGGATGGCGTGCCAGGCCTGATCGGCTATTGGGGCAAGGATCTATACAACCGTTTCGCCAATCGCTCCTATGGCGAGTGGTTCGCCATGACGCCCCAAGAGCTGCGCAACAAACACGTCAAAGAGCTGCTGGGGGCTGAGCTCTTCGAGCTCAATCGTCCACACATTGAGGCAGCACTCCAAGGGCAACGCCAGCGCTTTGAAAGGCAACTCAAGGTGCCAGGCCAGCCCGGCGAGGTCCGCCACGCCGAGACCCACTACCTCCCGGACATCGCCAACGGTGTGGTGCAAGGCTTTCTGGTCATCGTCTTCGACATCAGCCAGATCAAGCAGGCCGAACTGGCTGCTGAGGCCGCCAATCAAGCCAAGAGCGAGTTCCTGGCCAACATCAGCCACGAAGTACGCACACCACTGAACGCCATGTTCGGACTGGCTCAGGTTGGGGCCAGGCAAGCCACCAGTACCCCGCTGGGCAGAACCTTCGAGCAGATCCTCGATTCCGCCCAACACCTGCTCACGCTGGTCAACGATGTGCTGGATTTTTCCAAGATCGAATCCGGCAAGCTCAGCCTGCATTACGAGCGCATCAACCTCGGGCAAGTGCTGGATCATGTGCTCACGCTCAAAGCCATCCGAGCACAAGGCAAGGGCCTGCCACTGGTCGTGCATGAATCTGCCAACGTGCCTCAATATTTCCATGGCGATGCCACGCGCATCTCGCAGATTCTGCTGAACCTGCTGTCCAACGCCATCAAGTTCACGGAACACGGTCAGGTTTCGCTGAGCCTGGACTATGTCGCCCCGGATCTGATCATGGCCGTGAAAGACACCGGTCTGGGCATGTCGGCAGACAAGCTGGCTCAACTGTTCAAACCCTTTGTGCAGGTGCATGGCAACCACCCCTTGCAGACTGGCGGCACAGGCCTGGGCCTGGCCATCACCAAACGCCTGATTGACCTGATGCGCGGCCGCATCGACGTACAAAGCACCGCAGGGCAAGGCACGACCTTCACGGTCAAGCTGCCCCTGCTTCACCCTGAAGCTGCGCAAGTGCGCCATCTTGGGCAAATTGCCTTGCTGGCCAAAGCCAGCGAGCAGCGCGACGTATTGCATCAAGCCTTGCTGGCCCGTGGCGCGCCGGTCCATGTGTGCGACGAGCTGGCCGAGGCCGATGACACGACCAAGCTGCTCATCATTGACGCCGACTTGCTCCCGGATTGCGCCGCCGGCGACATCACGCACCATCGGCAACAAGGCCACACGATCCTGATCAATTCACCCGCCAGCACCGCCATCGCTTTTCCTGGCTCAATACCTGACGATCTCCCCGTGCTGGCAGGGCCACTAAGCCCCTTGCGCTTGCTCAACGCGATCAAGACAAGACTGGGGCACCCAAGCAGCAACAGCACGCACAGGCTGGAAGGCATCCGCATCCTGGCGGCGGAAGACAACCCGGTCAACCGGCTCGTGTTGCAACAAATGCTGGAGCAGGAAGGCGCCATCATGAGCTTTGCCTTCGATGGCGCACACGCCTTGGAGCAAGTTCGCGTACAAGGCCCTGCCAGCTTCGACATCGTCTTGTGCGACATCCAGATGCCCGTCATGGACGGCTACCAGACTGCGCAGGCCCTGGGCCACATCGCCCCTTCATTGCCAGTGATAGGCCTGACCGCGCACGCCTTTGACACGGCCAAACAACAAGCCCGACGCGCGGGCATGGTCGGCTACGTCACCAAGCCATATATGCTCGATACACTGGTCGACGAAATCAAGCGCTTTGCCCGTCGGCGCCCCGGAGATCCCATCCCTACTGACGACGAGGCTCAACCAGCCGCCAACGCGCCCGAACCCTCCATGCAGCAGGACATCACTGACTGGCAAGCGATGCAGCAATACTTTCAATCCCAGCCGCAATTGCTGGACAAATTGATCGGCATGCTGACCCCGACACTGTCAGGCATCCAGCAAGAACTGGAACAAGCCCGATCCGAACGCAACATGGACGCCTTGGCCAAGGTGGCGCACAACATCAAGGGCACGGCCCTGAACCTGCACACACCTGAGTTGGCGCGCCTGTCCGTTCAGACGCAAGAGCAGGCC
>NZ_SCTN01000076.1 GCF_004297345.1 Aquabacterium sp.
CATGGCCGGCCCCTCAGAATACAAAGCTGTAGTTGAGGGACAGCACATTGATGCGCTGACGTCGAATCACATCGTCACCGGCAGGAGAATCCACGGTGGCGGATCGGTTGCCGATGCGGGTTCGCGCCCATTCCGCCTTGAGCTTGCTTTGAGCGGTCAGTGCGTAGGAGGTGCCGAGTGCGACGGTGTCCTGGTCGTAGACCATGATGGCGTCGGAGGCGGCGCGCTGCGAATAGTTCAGGTCTGCCGGAAAGAAAGGCGACTGCGCCGTGTTGAGGGCATCAGCCATGCGCACGGACACACCCATGGACCGAAGTCTGGCGTAACTGACATAAGGCGTGAAGCCGCCCAATTTGCGCAAAACGGCGATGTAGCCCCCCGCCGTGTTGGCGCCATTTTCCGTGCGCTTTTGAATGTTGCGGGCAAACTCGCTGACAAGACGCCAATCTGGTGCCAGCTCCATGTCGGCCCCCAGTGTGATGACGTCATTGACGATGCTTGACGTCGTTCCTACTGGCTCCGTGCCAAACATCGCGTTGTCCACGCGGTAGTAACCACCGGCATCCACGTAGGGGAAATGACTTGGGAAACTCTCCCCATCACGCCGCCTGGTGACGGTGTGATGCAAGCCAAGTCGCCAGGTCGAGGTGTCCTTCTTGAGGGTCAGCACAGAGCCCGTGATGGTCGTGCATACCGGCATGAACACAGCGCCGCGATCTCGCCCATAGGCCCGGGCAGATATATCAGCTTCGCCATGGAAAGCATCCAGCGTGACCTCGCCGATATCAGGCAGCCAGTTGCGCGAAACAGAGATGCCCTTGAAGTCATTGGACGGCGACAGGCCGTACATCTCAAAAGGCAAGCGAGCGAAATCGTAGGTCTGGCCCACGTCCATGTTCTCTGAGTTGAGGTACATGGGCACGCGCTGTTTGCCCAGGCGCAGCAGCCAGTCATTGCCCGGGCGCCAGGAAATAAAAGCCCAGGAGGCTGAGAGCGACCAGTCGTCGTCGTTGTGCAGGGAGGGCGCCACCTTGGCCTGCACGGTGGCCGACCATTCCGCGCTGAGTTTGGCATCAACCTGGGCGCCCAGCACGGTATCGCGCTTGAAGGTGCCCTTGTCGTCGATGAAGCGCTGGTAGTAATAGGGCTGGTCAGAGACCGCATACCCCACGGTACCGAAACCCGAGGTGCTGAAGTCCACAGCCTGGCTGCTGGTCTGAGCGGCCAAGAGGCACAGGCCCAACGGCAAGGCAGCGAGCGAGCGAACAGAGGGCATGAGCGTCATCGCAGGGTCTTCCTAATCGTCGGCTATTCGTCGGACCAGGTGGCAGCAATGCGCACGAACTGGTCCAGCGTGTCATCAAAGGCTTGCACGATCTCGGGATCAAAGTGCGTGCCACATCCTTCTCGGATGAAGGCAACGGCACGCTCATGGCTCATCGGCTCCTTGTAGGGCCGGCGGCTGATCAGCGCGTCATACACGTCGGCCACAGCCATCAGGCGTGCAGACAAGGGGATCTGATCGCCAGCGAGCTTGTCCGGGTAGCCGCTGCCGTTCCATTTTTCGTGGTGGTAGCGAGAGATGTCCATGGCGTGGTGCAGGAAGCCGTCTTCATCACCCATGCGGCTGGCCGCACGCTGGAGCATGTCCCAGCCGTGCATGGCGTGTTGCCGCATGATGACCAGCTCTTCGTCATTCAAACGCCCGGGCTTGAGGAGAATGTGATCAGGAATGGCCACTTTGCCAATATCGTGCAGGGGCGCGGACTTGGCGATCTGGTCGATGCTATCGGGATTGAGCAGGTCCAGGTGGGCGCCTTGCTCGTACAGGTGCGTGGCCAGCGTGCGGACGTATTCCTGCGTGCGCTTGACGTGGTTGCCAGTTTCTTCATCACGGAACTCGGCAAACGACACCATCACATGCAAGGTGGCTTCGCGCAGTTGATCAACCTGGGCCAGGCGCTTTTCCAGCTCGGATTGCAGCCAGAGGTTCTGGCGCGCAAGCTGATCCTGATAGGCCTTGATCTGCAGGTGCGTGCGCACACGGGCCTGCACGATGGCGGGGCTGATGGGCTTCTGGATGAAGTCGGCAGCGCCCACCTCGAAGCCGCGGGCCTCATCTTCTGGCTGGCTCATGGCCGTGAGGAACAGCACGGGGATGCGCGCCGTGACCGGGTCGGCCTTGAGCCGACGGCACACTTCGTAGCCATCCATCTCCGGCATCATCACGTCCAGCAGGATCAGATCCGGCAGGCCGCGATGCGCCAGCTCCAGCGCCTTGGCGCCCGAGGGTGCCAATTTGACGCGGTACGACTTGTTGAGCAACCCGGCCAGCAGGCTCAGGTTTGCGGGCGCGTCGTCCACCACCAATACCGTGGGCAACGGGGCCTTGTCAGCGCTCATTGTGGTTTGGCCTCCAGGTCCAATTCATCCAGCAGCCCGAAAGCAGAGTCAAAGTCACATCGCGCCAGTGCCGCGTTCAACCGGGCCGTGGTGACAGCCGGCAGCCAGGCCGCAAAGGCGTTGCGGTATTGCTGCCAGAGCGCCAGGGCCTCGCTGTCGCACTCGCCGGTCAGCTGCTTGAGGCGCTGAGCCAGCTCGAGGTCGCTCGGACTGGCTTCATGGACCAGCACGGGCGCAGGCTCAGGTGACGTAACTTCGATCTCGGTCAGGTAGTTTTGCAGAGTTTTGACCAAGGGCGACAGGACTTGCACCAGCTCTGCAACGGCTTGTTGCACTGCGGCCGCATCCTCTGACTTGGCAGCAGCCTCCAACCCTCGGGCATACCCCTGCAAAACCTGGGAACCGATCGTGCCACCCAGGCCTTTGAGGGTGTGGGCTTCACGGGCCACGGCAGTCCAATCGGCCTGCTGCAAAGCGCCAGGCAGCCACTGCAGCACATGCTCGGCATGGTCCACAAAGGCATTAAGCGTGATGCGATACAGCGGCAGATCACCCTCAAAGCGACTGAGAGCGGTGTCTACGTCGAGCCCTTCTATACGGGGCGTATCCGGTGTTCGGCGTTGCCTTGCCGGGTAGGGCTGTGCCATCACTTTGACAGCCAGCCCGCAGAACGGTGCCAGCGCGGCATACAGGGCGCGAGGGTCCAGCGGCTTGGCAATGTGGTTGACCATGCCCAGCGCCAGACAGCGCTCGCGCTCTTCTGCCATGGCATGTGCTGTCATGGCAATCACGGGCACGTGCGTCAAAGACGGATCGTTACGTATTTCACGCGTCGTTTCATAGCCATCCATGACGGGCATCTGCAGATCCATCAGCACCACGTCGTAAGACGCCCCACCGCCTTGGCGCAGGCGCTCCAGCGCTTCGATGCCGTTGACGGCCACGTCGACTCTCGCGCCTCGACGCGACAAGAGTTCAATCGCCAGTTGCTGATTGAGCACGTTGTCTTCGACGACCAGCACACGCAAGCCATCGAGACGAATCACTTCTTCTGGCGGAGCGACCTGTGGCACCGCCGCGCTGCTGCCCTCACCCTTGAGGCGATGCAGCAAGGTGCGCAAGGCTTCAGGCAGGATGGGTTTGGTCAGGAAGGTGTGCGCGCCGGCAGACAACGCTTCGGCGCGAAGGTTGTCTGACCCATAGGCGGAGATGACCACGACCATCAAATCCGGCTGGCATTCACGCAAGGTCGACAAGGTCTGCGCACCGCCCAGGCCGGGCATCACCCAATCGAGCAAGGCCAGGTCATAGGGCTGGCCTGCGTCCAGGGCCTCCTGCGCCACGCGGATACCCTCTTCGCCATTGGGCACCACGCGCACCAGACCACCATCTACCTGGCCCACGCCCAAAGCGCCCAACAGGCCGGACAAGGTCTGGCAGGTTTCGCTTTGATCGTCGATCACGAGCACGCGCATGCGGTCCACGCTCTTGGGCAGAACATGCTGTGCAGAAGCGGCCGCCAGCCGCAAGGGCACAGTGAACGTGAAGCAGGAACCCGCACCCAGCTTGCTGGCCACGACGATGTCGCCGCCCATCAGGCGTGCCAGGCGTTTGCTGATGCTCAGGCCCAGGCCGGTGCCGCCGTATTTGCGCGTGGTCGAACCATCGGCCTGCGTGAACTCCTGAAAGAGCCGATCAACCTGGCCTTCGCTCATGCCGATGCCGGTGTCGCGCACTTCAAAGCGCAGCATCAGGCGCTCGCCCACGCGGCTGATCAGCCCGACGCTGAGCTTGACGTGGCCGAAGTGGGTGAACTTGACGGCGTTGGATATGAGGTTGGTCAGCACCTGCCCGACCCGCAAGGCATCGCCAAAGACGGTGCCGGCGTCGGCCAGCAGGCTCGGGTCCTCGAAGGCACACAGCAGTTCGATGTCTTTTTCCTGCGCGCGCTGACGCAGCATGGTCAGGGCGTTGCCAACCACATCCTCGATGCTGAACGGCGTGGACTCCAGCTCCAGCTTGCCGGCTTCGATCTTGGAAAAGTCCAGGATGTCGTTGATCACGCCCAGCAGCATGGTCGAAGCAGACTGCACCTTGTTGAGGTAATCACGCTGCTGCTCGTCCAGATCCGTCTGCAAGGCCAGGTGGCTCATGCCCAGGATGGCGTTCATGGGCGTGCGAATCTCGTGGCTCATATTGGCCAGGAACATCGACTTGGCCCGTGTGGCCGCCTCGGCCTGGTCACGCGCCTCGCGCAGTTCGCCCTGTACCCGGGCGCGCTGGTTGATGTCGTCCTGCACGGCGTGCGCCATCGTGTTGAGCGTGATGGCCAGGTTGTCCAGCTCTTCGGCCCAACGCTGACGGCCACCGGCGCGGGCGTCGTAGTTGCCGCGTGCGAGTTGTTGCGCGACCTGGTCCAGGCGCTTGATGGGCTGGAACAAGCGACTTTGCAAACCGTAGAGCACCAGCAGCATGGCTGGCAGCAAGGCCATGTCCACGCCCAAGGTCATGAGGATGTAATGCTCCAACTGGCTGGAGGCTTGCACGCGTGCCGCAGCCGTTCGGGCATCGGTGGCCAGGCTGAGGTTGGCCACGGCGCGGGCCAGATCGGCCGACTGCGCCTCATACGTGGGCGAGTGCACCAGTTCACCGGCGAACTTCAGGTCCGGGTCGCCATCAGACACATAGGTCTGGCGCGTACGGTCATACAGGCCTTGCGTGGCCGCAAAGGCAATCTGCTCGGTCTTCTTGAGGCGCTCGCTGGCGGCCAGCACCCGCTTGAGCGCATCGACCTCGTCCCCACTGACATCCAGCGCCTGCAAGCGCCCCATCAGCGACACGCCAGCCTGCTTGTCTGGCAACTTGTGCGGACGCCGACCGGCGATCACATCTTCCCAGTACAGGCTGGGGTCTTCCACAGCGGGCGGAGGCTTGCTGCCCTCGCGAATGGCCAGCACGTCGTAGTAATACAGCAAGTAGCGAGGATCAGCCGTGGCCGTGTAGGCGCTGACCAGCCTGCGCAGGAGCGCCGTTTCATGCTGCAAGCCCGAGACCAGCTTCATGGTGTCCGTGCGGCGCTGTACCGCCTGCTCGGCAGACAGATACGCTTGACGGATCAGCATCAAGAAAACAAAGTTGGCCAGCAAGGCGGCCTGCACCATGAGGAAGGCGCCGCGCGAGACGGTCTTGAGCTTCATGCCTTGCCCCCGCCCCTTCGACTGAGCAGATCAGGCATGTGTCAACCCTTCGGCAAAGGCGACCGACGCCACAATGCGATCACGCCCGTCACGCTTGGCTTGATAGAGGTTGCGGTCTGCGACCTTCAGCGCCCAGCCTGTGTCGCCCTCGACAACCTGGGCAATACCGACACTCTGAGTGACCGTGAAGGTCTGACCATTGGCAACAAACGCATGCTCGCGCAAACGGGCTGAAATTTTCTCCGCCACGTGCTGGGCCCCCGATAAATCTGTTTCTGGCAACAGCAGGACGAATTCCTCCCCACCGTAACGAGCAGCAGTATCCACCTGCTCGCGGGTGGAGGAACGCAGTATCTCCCCCACCTTGGTGAGAACTTCATCACCAACCGGGTGTCCCCAGGTGTCGTTGACGCGCTTGAAGTGGTCCACATCAAACAACACGACCGACAAAGGCCGACTAGAGCGCGCCTGGCGATGGGATTCACGCTCCAGCCGGGTCATGAACTCGCGCCGGTTGGCCAGGCCGGTGAGCATGTCCGTGCGCACCAGGGTCTCCAGGGCCCGACGATGACTGGCCAGCGTGGCCGCCAGGAAGAACAGGATGCCCGACAGCGGCAAGGTGGCCGATGAGAAGACCACACGCACCCACAAGGCCCACCAGGGATGCAGATCGCCACCCATATAGACCGGCGCAGACAGCATGGGCGCATAAGGCAGCCACCCCTGGAACATGCAGACCTCGACCACCAGCACAGCCAGCAGGCTCAATGAGAACGCCCATCGCAACTGATACAGCGAGAACAAGGCCCGCGCAAACACAAACTGGGCCAGCAAGACCATGGACATCGGTGTGTCCTTGAGGCCATGCGCCAGCGACAGCAGGACCACGCCCAGCATGGCCGGCACGGCGGTCAACTGCACCAGCACGGGCATGGCTTCGGTATCTCGTCGGCGATGCCATGCGATCACACCCATGAGCATCAACCAGGCGATGAAAGCCCCCTGCGCCCATAGAGAGAAATTCAGCAAAGACGGGCGGTACAAGGCCCGCACACTCTCATCGCGTATGCCCAGCCATTGCAGCAGGAACATCAACAGCAAGATGGGCAAGGTGGCCTCGACCAGCACAAGCGCGCTGGTGCTGTCCTGCCGATCGACGATGCGGCTCTCCAGCTGACGCAACCAGTGTGCAAAGGCCTGCTTCATGTCGCTGCCCCGTTGGCCATATGAGCCATATGGGCCATGCAGACACGATCGCGGCCTGTGGATTTGGCCCGATAGAGCTGAAGGTCGGCTTGCTGAAGCAGGTATTCGGCGTCCTGACCGGTGCCTTCCACCACGCCCATGCTGAGCGTGACCTTGAAGGCCGCATCACCTTCGCCAAAGCTCAACTGAGCCAGTTGCTCGCGCAATCTGGCGCACACGGCTTCCACTTGCTCATGGCGGGTGTCGGGCAAGATCAGCGCAAACTCCTCGCCCCCTAGGCGACAAGCCACATCGGTCGGGCTGCGCACACAGCCCATCAGCAACTTGCCCAGGCTGCGCAATACCTTGTCGCCCATGTCATGGCCATGCTGGTCATTGACCTGTTTGAAATGATCGGCATCAATCAACACCACGGCCAGCGTCTGCCCGGTTCGCGCCTGACGGGCGACTTCGTTGTGCAGCACCTCCATGGCCCGACGGCGGTTGGCCAAACCCGTCAAGCCATCGGTATACGACAGCCGCCGCAATTTGGCATGCACCTGATCCAGGCGATCAAAGAGCAACAACAGCAGACTCGTCAACACGACATAGCCGATCACAAATACCAACTGCCGCCAAGCCCCAAACCACCACACAGGCGCCGCGCCTTGCATGACTTTTTCGGTGAGTGCGGGGGCATAAGACCAGTAGCCCAGGATCACGCCCAGGTCATAACCTGTCAACAAGCCTACGCAGACCACATAAGAGATCAGCATGGGGTGACGCTCGAACAGCAGCAAGCCAATCGCCAGGATGCCCAGCAAGATCAGATTCGGCGGCGAGGTGAACGTCCCCGACTGAATGGTGACCACCGTATAGCCCACGCCAATGGACAGACAGACCAGCAAGGTCATGCGCGGCAAGGCATCATGCAGATAGCGCCTGGGCCACAGCCAGAACGTGGCGTAGAGGTTGATCCCGATGGCCAGGACCAGCACGCTTTGGGAGAAGTACAAGACGCCAACGTTCAGCCCGGCCCGGATTTCGGGCACGCCCACGGCCCAACCGTGCAGGAGCAGCACGATCAGGAAAAACGGTGTCGCAGCAAACACCGCCAGCAACACCCGCCATGCCGGGGTGGAACTGATGATGAAACGCTCGATCAACACACGCATGGACGGTACTGCCTTCAGGTCTGATTCATGAATCCGGTCAAAACGTGCCATGGTTCACGCCACACAGACCATCTGGCGCCGGGCTTCAGTTTTGCCATATCGGTTTAACCCTTGCCGAGCCAGCCATGACTGGCTCGCTTGACCGGGGACAACGTCCGGGAAATATCGACCGGGTCTGACAACATCTGAAGGCAAAATGACCGAGAGTAAACACTGAATTCGCCATGAAACTGATCATCCGATGGCTCTTGCTGGCCTGCGCCCTGGTGCTGCTCACACAACTGGATTCCGGCATCCAGATACGTAGCTTTGGCTCGGCCATGTGGGCCGCTTTTGTCATCGGCCTGCTCAACGCCTTTGTGCGCCCCTTGCTGATTTTGTTCACCCTGCCGGTCACGGTATTGACCATGGGGCTGTTCCTGTTCGTGATCAACGCCCTGACTTTCCAGATGGCGTCTCACCTGCTGGAGGGCTTTCAGGTACAAGGCTTCTGGCATGCCCTGCTGGGCTCGGTGCTCTACAGTGTGTGCAGCCTGGTGATCGATGTGGCGCTGGAGCGGCTGCTGGGGCCGCGTTTCATGCCGCCGCCGCAGTAAACAAGCGCCAAGCGTTTCCCGCACAAAGCAAAACCCCGCAAGGCCCTCGGATGGCAAACCGAGGGCGCTGCGGGGGTTTTTGCCAATCAGCTCAACGCCGATCAGAACTGCTCGTAGGTGTTGTCCGCGTAAACGATCTTGCCGTTGGAACGCGTGAACACGCCCACGACAGCTGCCGCCTTCTTGATCTGATAGACCGTATCGCCGTACTTGGCCGTCACGGTCACGCCGGAAGGCGTCGACAAGGTGACGGTGTTGGGCTCGGACACCTTGTCATCCACCAGACCTGACAGCATGATCACGTCGGTGCCCTGCTTATAGCTGCCCGCAAACGCGTACTGGCCATAGGCGGGCTGCGTGACCGTCAGGTTCAGCAACAAGTCAGGGCGATTGGGCAGCGGCAGGCGACCGTCGATCTTGGCCGTCCAGCCCGCAAAGTACGCACTGTACCCATTGGGTGCCACAGACACATCCACTGGCGCGTCCACC
>NZ_SCTN01000077.1 GCF_004297345.1 Aquabacterium sp.
GCGATGGAAGGCCTGCAAGCCAGGCGAGACTTGCTGGAACAAGGCGCACAACTGCTGCTGACTCACGAAACACTGACCGAGGCCGAACTGGCACCGCTGGCCACACAAGCACGCAGCGAGAGCCAAAACGAGGCTTGACAAGAAACAACAGCTGTCACGAAAAAGGACAGCTGTCCTGAATCAGCAGGTATAACGCTGGCTGTCAAACCGAGCTTGGCATCACATATGCCACCCGGTCAT
Source organism: Aquabacterium sp. (assembly GCF_004297345.1). Taxonomy (GTDB): domain Bacteria; phylum Pseudomonadota; class Gammaproteobacteria; order Burkholderiales; family Burkholderiaceae_C; genus Aquabacterium. Next base: position 241 of record NZ_SCTN01000077.1, read on the forward strand.
CGGATTGCGGAGTCCATACATGAACAACGTCAAGCTCGTCCAGGTGGGGACCGGGCTGCTTCTGATCAGTTTGCTGGCGGCGTGCAAGCAGGATCCCCTGCCCGCGTATTCCGGTTATGCCGAGGCCGACCTGATCTACATCGCCCCCTCCGCTGGCGGCATCCTGCAAGGCCTGACCGTACAGCGTGGCGACCACATCGCATCCGGCAAGCCCTTGTTCCAGGTAGATGCCAGCGCGGAAACCTATTCCCGTGATGCCGCCGTGGCCCAACAAAGCCGCGCCAATGCACAACTGGCTGACTTGAGCAAAGGCCGCCGCTCGGAAGAGATCGCCGCGATCGAAGCGCAGCTTGTGCAAGCACGAGCTGCGCGCGACATGTCCACCTCGCAACTCAAGCGCCAGCGTGAACTGATCCATCAAGGATTTGTGTCTGCCGCGCAGATGGACGAACTGGAAGCCACGCAGACACGCGATGTGGCTCGCGTCAAAGAGCTGGAAGCCCAGTTGGCCCTGGCGCGCGATGCCGCACGCCCTGACACCATCCAGGCCGCACGCGCTGAAGTGCTCGCAGCCAGCGCCCAGGTATCCCAATCCACGTGGGCACAAGGCCAGAAGGCGCGCAGCGCTCCTCTCAATGCCACCGTGTTTGATGTGCTGTACCGCCCCGGGGAATGGGTGGCACCTGGCTCCCCGGTTGTGGCCTTGCTGCCTGACAAAGGCGTGAAGGTCCGCTTCTTCGTGCCGCAAGCCGATCTGGCAAAGGCCAAGGTCGGGCAAACCGTGGCCTTCCAATGCGACGGCTGCAGCCAGGGCCAGGCGCGCATCAACTACATCTCCGCCCAAGCCGAGTTCACACCACCGGTGATCTACAGCAATGAGAGCAAAGGCAAGCTCGTCTTCATGATCGAGGCCACGCCGGTAGATGCTCAGGCCGCCCAACTCAAACCCGGCCAGCCCCTGACCGTGAGCCTGATGCCATGAACGGCGCGGATCTGGCCATTGATGTACGCGGCCTGACCAAACAATTTGGCGACCGCACTGTGGTCGATGGCATCGACATCCAGGTGCGCCGCGGCGAGATCTGCGGCTTCCTTGGTCCCAACGGCAGCGGCAAGACCACCACGATCCGCATGCTGTGTGGCCTGCTGGAACCTTGCGCCGGCGAAGGCCACTGCCTGGGCTTCGATCTGCTCACGCAATCGCGCCAGATCAAGCTCCGCACCGGCTACATGACGCAGAAGTTCGGCCTGTACGAAGACCTGTCGATCGAAGAAAACCTGCGCTTCATCGCCGAGGTCTACGACATGCCCAAGGGCCGCGAACTGGTGCGCCAGACGCTGGACAAGCTCGGCCTGTACGAGCGCCGCCAGCAACTGGCCGGCTCGCTGTCCGGCGGCTGGAAGCAACGCCTGGCGCTCGCCGCATGCCTGCTGCACGAACCCGAACTGCTGCTGCTCGATGAACCCACTGCCGGCGTGGACCCCAAGGCCCGCCGCGATTTCTGGCACCAGATCCACCTGCTGGCCGCCGAGGGCCTGACCGTGCTGGTCAGCACGCACTACATGGATGAAGCCGAGCGTTGCCATCGCCTGGCCTACATTTCCTACGGCAAGCTGTTGACCTCCGGCACCACGCAAGACGTGATCGCCAGCTCGAAGCTCAAGACCTGGGAAGTGACCGGCCCGCAACTCGATCGCGTCATGGCCCTGACCGCGCAGCACCAACACTGGATGGCCGTGCCTTTCGGTACCGAGATCCATGTGAGCAGCGTGACGGGACGAGACTTCGGTGGCTGGCTGTCCAGCATCGAACCGGATCACCCCTGGCAGATTCGCACCATCCCGACCGGCCTCGAAGACGTCTTCATCCACCTGAGCCAGCATGCCCAAGACAATTTCCGATAAGGCCTTGTCCTGGCGCCGGGTCTGGTCGGTGCTGCGCAAGGAGTTCGTGCAACTGCGGCGCGACCGCCTGACCCTGGCCATGCTGATCGGCATCCCGCTGATCCAGCTCATCCTGTTCGGCTACGCGATCAACGGCGATCCCAAGCATTTACCCACTGTCGTGGCCACCGTGGACAACAGCCCGATCAGCCGCAGCGTCATCCGCGCCATCGAGAACACGGGCTACTTCGATATACAAGGCCTCGTCAGCGAAGCCGAGGCCGAACGCCAGATCAGCGCAGGCCTGGTGCAATTTGCCATCGTGCTGCCTTCGGATTTCAGCCGCAAGTTGCTGCGCGGCGAACACCCGGTCATCACCGTCTATGGTGATGCCAGCGACCCTTCCACCTCGGGCGGGGCCATTGCCGCGCTCAACCAGTTGCCTGCCCTGGCGCTGCAAACCGAGCTGCGCGGCCCGTTGGCCCATCTGCGCGCCAAGGAAGCCCCGTTCGAGTTGCGCGTACATCGCCGCTACAACCCCGAAGGCATCACGGCCTACAACGTCGTGCCGGGGCTCATGGGCATCATCCTGGTCATGACACTGGTGATGATGACCGCCATGGCCATGACGCGCGAACGCGAACGCGGCACGCTGGAAAACCTGCTGGCCACGCCGGTCAAACCCATTGAAGTGATGATGGGCAAGATCCTGCCCTATGTGGTGATCGGCTACCTGCAGGTGCTGATGGTCTACATTGCCTCGCGGGTGCTGTTTGACGTGCCCATGTTCGGCAGCTACCTGCTGCTCACGGTCTCCGTGCTGATCTTCATCATCGCCACCCTGGTGGTGGGATTCCTGTTCTCGACCGTGGCACGCACGCAGCTGCAGGCCATGCAAATGGCCATCTTCTTCTTCCTGCCCAACATCATGATCTCGGGCTTCATGTTCCCCTTCAGGGGCATGCCGACCTGGGCGCAATGGATAGGTGAAGCACTGCCTGTGACGCACTTCCTGCGCGTCGTCAGAGGGGTCATGCTCAAGGGCTCAACCCTGGCCGAAGTGGGCCACGAGATGTGGCCCATGTTGGCCTTCACGCTGATCGTCGGCGCACTGGCGATGCTGCGCTACCGTCAGACGCTGGATTGAACAGGCCGCACCGATCAAGTCGGGCAGCCCATGCGATCACTTGGCTGCAGGAACCGCTTGCGGCGCCGTCACCTTGGGTGCCAGCATCACGCGGGTCTTGCCGCTGGTCGTCACGAGAATGACGGCATCACCTGGGTTGAGGGTCTCGTTGCCCTTGGCCTGCACAATGGAGCGACGCTGACCATTGGCCGTCTGCAACAGAATTTCGATGGCGTCTTCACGTGTACCGAAGCGCTCCACGGCATTGCC
>NZ_SCTN01000078.1 GCF_004297345.1 Aquabacterium sp.
GCACCTTGTTCGATCTGCGCGCAGTGGCAGTCCGGATGCTCGACAACCTGGACGGTAGCGCTGAACGCCAACTGGTCGCCAAGGCCCATGGCTTCGATAACCTCTTCACTCTGGAGAAGGCCATTGAACACATGGCGCCCGATGACATCGCCATGGTGATGATGAGCATCGCCGTTGCTCGGGACGTAGATGTCGCCTATTGGGAAATGGGCGACGGTGACAAGACCGACCTGCATGCCCTGGCCACACACCACGGATTTGACGTCGCAAAGCACCGCGCCGAGTTTGAGGGTGCAAAAGGCCAATCTACCCCTTCTCCTGCTGCGCAAGCGCCGAAGGGGGGCGCGAAAAAATCGGCGACGAAGGCTGGCGCTGCCGCCGAAGGTGCCGAGTCGCCAACGACCGATGCTGGCGCGGGCCAGGACTCTACCGAACAGCTTGCGCTCGATGACCAGGCTGAAGATCAGTCGGCTTCGCCGAAGGGTGACGATTCCACACACACAGGCTCAGACGCTGGCCGTGTTCATTGGCCCTTCCCCGATCCTAAGACGAGCCGGCCAAAGGCCGGAGGTAACCCCGTGGACACGGCAAAGCCGTCTGACCAGGTAGAGCAGCAAGCAACCGAAGAGGACGCAGCATGAAGCGCCTTGTCAAAGACAAGGCCCTGTTGAGCGCTCGCGGATGCGAATGCTGCGCCTGCCAGACCGCCCGAGACATCAGCGCACTCATCGGTGGACAGGTCAGCACAACCGATGGAGCCAACAGGAAAGAAGGCTTGCACAAGCCGCCTGCACTTGAAGCAGTAACGCAGAACGGAGGCGCCTGATATGGCCGCACAAGACACCACTCAAGAAGCCGGCGAAATGACCATTGAACTGCCTATCCGGTGGATCACCCTGGCCTGGTACTGCACCCTCACGGGGGACACGCCAGACGCCGTCCACGCCCGGCGCCGCAAGAAGCAATGGATCGACGGCGTGCACTGCCAGGTCGATCCCAACGGCAACCTTCGCATCAATCCAAAGGAGTACAACAAGTGGGTGGAACAGGGCAAAAAGAGCGGAAGCTGAAGCTTCCCGCCGGCGTCACGATCCGTTCGTTCAAGACAGGCGAACGGATCCAGATCGCCTTCATGTACAAGGACGTCGAGTGCCGCGAGCTGGTTGCGCCTGGCGCGATCACGCAGACCGCGCTCAACCTGGCCGGCGGCCTGCGCTCTGAGATCAAACGGAAGATCCATGCAGGCACGTTCGTCTATGCCGAGTACTTCCCCGACAGCCCTAAGGCCAAGCAGTTCGACGCTAATGGGCGCCGGATCATGCTGGCCGACAAGCTCGATGAGCAGCTCACGATCTACGAAGAGCAGGTGTCGAACAAGTCCATGTCGCCCAGCACGCTCGACGGCTACAAGAAGGCCATCAAGAGCGAACGCATGCAGACGTTTGCAGAGGGCAAGACACTGACGGACGTGACGCCGGCATCGCTGCGCACGTGGATTGGATCGTTGGGCGTCACAGCGAAGTTTGCGCGCAACCTGATGACACCACTGCGATCGGTGTTTGAAGACGCGCTCAACGATGAGCTGATCGACTTCAATCCGTTCGACCGCATTGCGTTGAAGAAGCTGCTCAAGCAAACGGCCAAGCCCAGCGAGTACGAGGTGGACCCATTCACCGAGTCCGAGCGCTCGGCCATCATCCAGGCCTGCCGGGAGGATGAGCTGCCCATGGTGCAGTTCTGGTTCAACTCCGGCCTACGGCCAGGTGAGCTGATCGCACTGCGCTGGGTGAAGGTGGATTGGCCAGCACACATGGCCCGCATCGATCTGAACCGCGTAGCCAAGACGGACAAGGCACCGAAGACGGACGCCGGCATCCGTGACCTGGAGCTGAACCAGGATGCAATGGCAGCACTGGCCATGCAGATGCCAAGGACGTTCCTGCAGCAAGAGCACATCTTCCTGAACCCGCGTACCGGCGAGCCATGGGACACGGACGCACAGATCCGCCGGACGCTTTGGCAACCGCTCTTGAAGCGTGCCGGCGTGCGCCACCGCAACCCCTACCAGGCACGGCACACGTATGCGAGCGGCCTGCTGGTTAAGGGCGAGAACCCATGGTACGTGGCCCAGCAGCTCGGGCACGTGGACATCCTCATGTTCTTCAAGATCTACGGCAAGTTCATCCGGGAGGACTACCAGCGCCCGAAGGCGCAAGCAAAGGGTTCAAAGCCAACAGGAAAGGAGGCTAGCCATGGGTAGCCCTACCTACGTGGGTAGCCCCACATACGTCTTCATGAGCGGAGCAGTGGAGTTCCTCAAACCCGATGCCCGAGATCGCCGCTTCTTCGTCGTTGATGCATCCGAGCAGGGCAACGAGAAATTGGGGCGATACCTTGGCTCCAAGCTTCGCACAACCGACATCGGCGAGGAGAAGCTGTGCACCAAGTGCATGGAATGGTGGCCTGCCGATGGCGAGTTCTTCCACCCCTATAAGGGCGGCATTGGTGGCCTCAACTACTGCTGCAAGGCCTGCTACCGAGAAGCCCAACAAGAGCGCAAGCGCCTCAAGCAAATGATCACGCCGGAATCGGCCTGATTACCGATCACCAACCCATCCAACGAATACACCATGGACGACACCCCAGACTTCATCAGCAGGGTCAGCAGCTACATCAATACGAAGCTCAACGGCGACCAGTGCCCCAACGCTACATCCCTTGGCGAGTGCCCCGCAACCTACCTCACCTTCATCTACCCCAGCGATGGGCGCAGTTGCTTCTATTCTCATGTCTACCTGTGGACGGCTGGCCAGCACCTGAAGCCCAGCGAAATCGCCACCTGGTTCAAAGAAGCGGACTGCCACGAGATCACCATCTCTCAACACATGGTTGATGAGGGGAACATGATCACTGACGGGCGCTGCCAGGATGGCGCGATCTCGCTGCTTGTTGAGTTCCACGACCGGCCATACAAGCCCGCTGATAAGGCCTCGCCGGCTTCGGTGGCCATCGCATCACACCCGCTCAGCTCCGATCGCATTGACGACATCTACCGATCGCTGCCAGCTCGCCATGATGGCCAGTTCTCGCTGCAGTTGTTTGCCAGGAAGGTTTGGGATGAGGCAGCGACGCATACCGTGCAGACGTCTGCACATACAACTCAGGACCGGCAGATGGGGAAGGTTGTGGCGTGGCGATGGAGCAACCGACTTGGCGAAGCCGTCACAAGCTGGATCGAGTTTGAGCCCGCCAACAAGCAGAGCATTGAGGAGCAAGTTCGGAATGAGGGCGGGACCATCGAGTACGCCTACAACGCCCCGCCAGTGCAGCAGAACGAGGCTGTTGCGCAGTGGC
>NZ_SCTN01000570.1 GCF_004297345.1 Aquabacterium sp.
TTCGTGGTAGAAACTTCTTTTCCGAGTCTTGGCGCGCCGTTCATCATCGACGATCCGCCGTTTGTTAATCCCTCGGATGATCACATGATGCAGCGTCCCTGGGCTATCCAACCTCGCTTGTCTTGGCATCGTTCCAACCGTTGCAACTCAGACTCTCTTGACCATTACCCGGACTTTGTCTCGTTAGTCAATTACGTCCCTATTTACCTACCAAGACCTCGTATGGATAGTGAGGGGGAATAAGGTCAGACTTTGATTTCCACACATTCTTATAAGATAGTCGTGAAATGAAAGTCTGATAATCATCTAGCCAGCAACTCCGAGAGGCACTAAGGTTGGTGATGAGCCAACCCCACAACTCAAAGGAGGAGACGAAGATGAAACTATACGCAGCGATCGATCTGCACTCGACGAATAATGTCACGGTAGTAATCGACGAACAAGATCGAGTGGTTTATCAGAAACGCTTGCCCAACGATCTGGCATTGATCGTAAAGGAACTCTCGGTCTATCAATCCGAGATCGAAGGGATCGTGGTCGAGTCGACCTACAACTGGTACTGGCTGGTCGATGGTTTGATGGAACAAGGCTACAAGGTGCACCTGGCCAACACCGCGGCGATCCAACAGTATGAAGGGTTGAAGTACACCGACGATCACAGCGACGCGCGTTGGTTGGCACACCTGTTGAGACTGGGAGTGTTGCCAGAGGGATATATTTATCCCAGAGCCGATCGGCCCGTGCGCGATCTACTACGCAAGCGCGGTCAGATGGTGCGCCAGAGAACGACCAATCTATTGAGCATTCAGAATCTACTGACCCGCAACACCGGCAGTTCGCTCAACGCCAACCGAGTCAAAAGACTCGATGTCCAACAGGTCGATGAGCTTTTGCCCAATGGGGATCTCGCCCTGGCGCTCAAGGCGAACCTATCGGTGATGTGCAGCGCCGATGAACAAGTCGAGCTTCTCGAACAGACCGTCACACAAAGAGTCGAGCTTCGTCCGCAGTTCAGCTTTCTCAAAACGGTACCGGGGATCGGGGAGATTCTGGCACTGACCATCATGCTAGAGACCGGCGACATCAGGAGATTTGCCAGTGTGGGAAACTTTGCTTCGTACTGCCGGTGTGTCGGCAGTCAGAAGATCAGCAACGGTAAGAAAAAAGGCCAGGGCAACACCAAGAACGGGAACAAGTATCTGGCCTGGGCATTTCTCGAAGCAGCCCACTTCGCCATCCGGTTCAACTCCAAGATTAAGAGTTTCGATCAGAGAAAGAAGGCCAAGAGCAAAGCGGTGGTGGCCATCAAAGCGGTGGCGCACAAGCTGTGTCGGGCTTGTTATTACATCATGAGGGATCGGGTTGCGTTCGATATAACCAAGGCCTTCGGTCCGAAGTAAGTTTACACGGTTGGGATGGGGCAGTGAGCTTGCATTGGGGTTGGCTCAAAACCACAAGGTCTGATTAGCCGCTGTCCCGTCCCTTAAATACAACTCGCAAGAGTTGTGATCGGCTGGGACGCCCACGCCGTGAGCCACAAAGGGGTTGGACCCGAAAGGGAGCCATAGGATCTGTGCATCCGCTACCGTTGGAGGCGGCGTGGTACCGACAGTTTTCTGGGGCAAGGAAGCTTGCCAGGGGCCGCAAGAAATCTCTTTTGAGATTTCCTCCAATGTCTTGAACCTGATGGGTGACTGGTGCGGACCAACGATCCGACACCGCATGAAAAGAAAACAGGGGCGCGTTACCGAAAGATCACCGCCTGGGCGAGAAGAAAAAAAGGGGGAAAGAAGAAAATTCTTTTCACGGGGAATGTCTGTGCCTACTTGACCTGCCGGCTAATGGGTG
>NZ_SCTN01000079.1 GCF_004297345.1 Aquabacterium sp.
GGCAGCGCCTGTGGCGAACGGCACCTTGAAACTGGCCATCAGCCCCTGGGGCGAAGTGCTGGTGGACGGTCGTGCTGTCGGGGTGGCGCCACCACTGACCCAACTCAGTCTTCCACCAGGTGCGCATGCGATCACCATTCGTAACGGTGACTCGCCTGATTTCCGGCAGACTATCGAGGTGCGCGCCGACAAGGTCGTGCACGTGAAGCATCAATTCTGAAAATCAAGATCGCTGAGTCATGAAGTCTGAAAGCGTTACCCGCAAGGGTTGGGGGTGGAGCTCGGCAGTGATGCCGGTTGCTCTGGTTGTGGTGGCCGCTGGTTTGTCGGCCTGTTCGTCCACGAAGGGCTATGACACGGCCCAAACGGCGGCAGTACCTGCTCCGCCGGTCGTTGTGGCGTCTGCGCCAGCGCCCGCGGTGGAAGAGCCTGCTGTCAAGAAGCCGTCTGCCGCCGATATGGCGCTGGCTGATGGCCTGAAGGCTTATCAAGCGGGCCAATACAAGATGGCCGAGACGCAGTTGAAGACGGCGCTGCAAAGTGGCTTGTCAGTGCCTGCTGATGTGGCCAATGCCAACAAGCATCTGGCCTTCATCTATTGCACGACCAAGCGCGACACGCCTTGTGCTGCCGCGTTCAAGGCTGCCAAGGCCGCTGATCCTTCATTTGCCTTGAGCAAGGCGGAGGCTGGGCACCCGATGTGGGCGCGGACTTACAAGAAGGCACTGGGCCTCAAGTAAGTCCACGCGCTGGCCAGCTGTGCCGTTCAGGCCAGCACGATCTCCAGTTGACGATCCCCCTGACCCGCCCATCGGCGGGTTTCTTCATCCAGCAGGTGAATCGTGCGTGGATGCTGGATGGCCCATCTGCGGTTGAGATGCAGTCGGGCGCGGCCGCCGCGAACGCGCTGCAGCGTGGCCACCTTCTCGGGCAGGTCGATGCGCGAGTGATGCAGGATGCTGGCCAGTCGCAGGCACAGCACCTGGGACATGAGGGCCGTGTCATGCAGGTGTTCGGCCAGCTTGATCAGCTCGCCGCGTTGCCCCAGCACCAGGGCGGCCAGCTTGCGCAACTGCGATTGCGAGAAGCCCGACGCATCCACATGACCCAGCAGGTAAGAGCTGTGACGATGGTGGTCGTGGTGGGACACCATCATGCCGATCTCATGCAGGGCACTGGCCCAGCCCAGTTCGCGGGCGTCTTCCCCATCGGTACTGGCAGCAGGCTCTTCCAGGCTTTGCCACAGTGACAAGGCGCGTGCCTTGACGCGATCAGCATGGGCTGCATCGACGCGGAAGCGTTGCTGCAGTTCGCGCACAGAGGTGTCGCGTGGATCGGGTAGGCGGTGGTTACGGGCCGCCTCCAGCCGCTCTTCCAGATCGAAGATCACGCCTTGACGCAAGGCGCCCTTGGCGGGGCGCAGCACCTCGATATCGAAGTGCTGGGACAGCGTGTAGAGAATCGATAGCCCACCGCCCAGCACTGCCTTGCGCTCTGGCTTGAGGCCGGGCAGGCTCAGATTTTCCGAGGAGCCCGCCGCAATGCATTGCTCGATGCACCAGCGCAAGGATTCGGGTGTGATGCAGCCGTCGGTGATGCCGTTGGCTGCCAGGATTTGAGACACGGCGCCCACGGTGCCGGAGGAGCCCAGGGCCTCTTGCCACAGATGACGCCCAAACAGGGTCAAGGCTTCTTCCAGTTCAGCGCCTGCGGCGATTTGCGCGGCACGGAAGTTCTCGGCGGTATACCTGCCCTGCGGGAAGTGCTGCATGGACAGGCTCACGCTGCCCACACCGAAGGATTCGGCTTTTTGCGGCGTGCGGCCGTGCCCCAGGATCATCTCGGTAGAGCGGCCGCCGATGTCGATCACCAGGCGAGGCAATTCACTCGGCTGCAGGCGCGAAACACCTTGGTAGATCAAACGGGCTTCTTCACGGCCGGCAATCACTTCGATCGGGTGTCCCAGCACGCGATCGGCACGTTGCAAAAAGGCATCGCGGTTGCGGGCCTCGCGCAAGGTCTGCGTGGCCACGGCCCGTACCTGCCAGGGAGCGAAGCCCTTGAGCTTGATCGCGAAGTGCGCCAGGCAGGCCAGGCCTCGCTGGGTGGCTTCTTCCGTCAGCATGCCGCGTGCATCCAGGCCGGCGCCCAGGCGCACAGTTTCCTTGAGGTAGTCCACGCGCTTGTAGCGGCCCTTGACCAACTCGGCGAGTTCAAGCCGGAAGCTGTTGGAGCCCATGTCGATGGCGGCCAGCAGGTTGGGGAAGCGGCTGTTGTCCAGACCCGGTGTCTGGGGCTTGCTTGTCTTGGCGATGAGCTTGTCCATGAGGCCTATTCTCTCCGCTTTGCGTGACGAAACGGCCTTTCGAAAAGGCTGTATTGACATGATTGCTAAGATCGACGCATGACTTTGACTTACATCGTGACCGCTACCTTCGTGGGCGGTCTGATTTCGGTGCTGCTTGCAGCAGCGCTCTCGGCACCTTTGCTGGGCCTGATCGTTCGCCATCTGGTGAGCTTGTCCACGGGCGTGCTGCTGGGTACAGCCTTGCTGCACGTGTTGCCGGAGGCCTTCGAATCGGGCAAGGATCCTCAAGGTCTGTTCCTGACACTGTTGGGCGGCTTGCTCTTCTTCTTCCTGCTGGAAAAGGCCGAGCTGTACCGCCACGGCCATCATCACGAGCACGACGGCCATCATCACCACCATCACTTTGACCGCGAGCAGGCAGGCCGAGGTGGCTGGAGTGTGCTGGTCGGTGACAGCATCCACAACTTCTGTGATGGCGTGCTGATTGCCGCGTCCTTCCTGGCTGATCCGCACCTGGGCTTCGTGACCTCATTGGCCATCATTGCGCACGAGATCCCGCAGGAGGTGGGCGATTACATCGTGCTGATCAATGCAGGCTTCTCACGCATCCGTGCCCTGGTTTACAACATGATCTCGGGCATGGCAGCGGTGGTCGGGGGCTTGCTGGGCTACTTCCTGATCGGACCGTTCAAGGAATACCTGCCCTACATGATGGTGGTGGCGGCCAGCAGCTTTGTGTATGTGGCTGTGGCCGATCTGATCCCGCAATTGCAAAAGCGCCTCAATGGCCGCGACACGCTGCTGCAGATCTTCTGGCTGGCGGCGGGCCTGTTGATGATCGCCTCGATCGTGCACGGGATTCACGAGCCACATTGAGTGTGGCGCTGTGAGCAGGCCGCCTTGGCCTGCTCAGGCTGGTTTGTCGCTGGGCTTGAGCCGCGTGGACACGATGCCCGCGCTAATGATCAGTGCCATGCCGATCACGCCATCCAGGCTGAGTTTTTCCCCGAAGACCAGCATGCCAAACACGCTGGCGTGCACGATGCCAAGATATTGCAGGCTGGCATTGACCAGCATGCGGCCTTGCGCATAGGCACGCGTCATCAGCAATTGGGCGATGGTGGCAAAGACGCCGACGCCGATAAGTGCTGCCCAGGCGCCAAGGGGAATGCCTGGCAAGGCGGTGTGGTTGGCCTGACCTGGAATCAGCCAGATCAGCGCGCCGAGTACGGTGCCCGTGAGTGAGAAGTAGAAGACCACGCGGACTTCTGTTTCACCAGCCCTGCCCAGTGCCGTGACCTGCACATAGGCCATGGCAGCCAGGATGCCTGAGAAGATGCCGACCAGGCCTGCCGCGATCTGATCGCGTGCCAGCGTGGGATGCAGCACCAGGCCTACGCCAAGGAAGCCGACAAGAATGGCGATGATCAAGCGTGGATCGACTTTGGCTCCGCCCAGCAGACCGGAGCGGATCAGCAGATACGCTGCCATCCAGACCGATGACATGTAGTTGAGCGTGACGGCTGTGGCCAGCGGCAAGGCGCCTATGCAATAGAACCACAGCGACAGCGCGAACACGCCGGCGAAGCCTCGCTTGAGGTGCAGCATGGGCACCTTGGTCTGCAGACTCGCACCAGATCCCCACGCGATGGCGGCCATCATGATGGCGCCAACCAGCCCACGCGCGCTGACCACGGCGGCTGTGCCGAAGTACGCCGAGGCCAGCTTCACGCACACGCCCATGCAGGCGAACAGCAAGGTCGCCAGGACCATCTGGGCGTAGGGTGAGATGCGGGGCTTCATGGGTACATCTTGGGGCATGAAAAAGCCGCCTGGCGAGGCGGCTTTCGGATGGTGCACTTGTGCTTTCGGCTTCAGTCCTTGAAGGCCATCGTGCGTCTATACCACTCGTGGAAGTGCTGCATGCCGTCTTCCATCGGGCTTTGGTAGGGGCCGACTTCGTTGTCGCCGCGTGCGTACAAGGCCTTGCGGCCGGCGTCCATGCGCTCGCCGATCTCGTCGTCTTCGATGCAGGTCTCCATGTAGGCAGCTTGTTGTGCCTCCACGAATTCGCGCTCGAAGGCGGCGATCTCTTCGGGGTAGTAGAACTCCACCACGTTGAGCGTCTTCTGGGGGCCTTGCGGGTACATGTTGGAGACGACCAGCACATGCGGGTACCACTCGACCATCATGGTCGGGTAGTAGGTCAGCCACACCGCGCCCTGGTTGGGCTTTTCGCCGCCACGGTAGTTGAGCAGCACTTCGCGCCACTTCTTGTAGACATCCGAGCCCGGCTTGTCGAAAGACTTGGCCACGCCCACGGTCTGTACCGAGTATTCCTTGGCCATGTCCCAGTGCAGGTCATCGCAGGTCACGAAGTTGCCCAGGCCGGGGTGGAAGGGGCCGACGTGGTAGTCCTCCAGATAGACCTCGATGAAGGTCTTCCAGTTGTAGTTGCACTCGTGCAGCTCGACCTTGTCCAGCACATAGCCGCTGAAGTCCAGGTCACCGCCGGGCTTGAAGCGCGCGTCGATACCGGCCAGATCCGCGGCGATGTCGCGGCCGTTGTCTTCGAACAGCAGGCCGTTCCAGTCGCGAACCTTGTAGTTGTTCAGGTTCAGGCAGGGATCGTGGTCGAAGTGCGGCGCACCGATCAGCTCGCCCTGGTGGCTGTAGGTCCAGCGGTGCAGGGGGCAGACGATGTTGTTGCGGCTGTTGCCACGGCCCTTGAGCATGACCGCCTGACGATGGCGGCACACGTTCGAGATCAACTGGATGCCGTCGGGCGAGCGCACGAGGGCGCGGCCTTCAAGTTCCTGGGGCAGTGCGTAGTAATCGCCAACCTCGGGCACGCTCAGGGCGTGACCCAGGTAGCGAGGACCGGACTGGAAGATGCGCTCAAGCTCCTGCTTGTAAAGCAACTCGTCGAAGTAGACGGACACGGGCAGCTGTGTGTGGCTGCGGCTGAGAGCGTTG
>NZ_SCTN01000080.1 GCF_004297345.1 Aquabacterium sp.
CCCGCCATCGCCTCTTCCACGGCGCCTTTGCACTCACCAGCTTTGCTGCCGGCTTTGCCGCGACCTTCCTGCCGCTTTATGCCTTCGCGGCCAGCGGCACACCCGTCATCACCACCAGCCCGACCACCCCAATCGGCACAGCCCCCGTTGGCACCGTGAACACCTCAACCGTGATCTTCGGGCCCAGCGCCAACTTCCCGAAAGTGGAGATCGTCAGCTATGACGAGAAGATCGGCGTGGTGCCGCTCACGCAACTGCACTACGCCGGCGCCGACGTCACACTGAAGCTGACCAACACCAGCAAGGTCGTCACCGATCCAGCCTGGCTGGCCGTGAAGGACGCCAATGTGCTGATGCGGCAGAACACCTCCGGCGTCAGCATCCCGACACTGCAACCAGGCGCATCGACCACGGTCAGCGTGCACCTGGATGCCGTGCTGCCAGCCGCGCAATCCCAATTGCCTGAAGACCAGCAATACAGCCAGTGGAACACGCAGTACCGCAATGTGTGCGGACCTCAATTCAGCAGCGTGCTCGATTGGCGCGGCCCACAAGCCCAGACTCCCATGGATCCACACCGCGAATCCCTGCTGGTCAAGGAAGGCTGGAGTGACTACGCCAAGGTGCCACCCAGTGTGCCCATCTGCTCGGGCAACCAATGCGTGAAGGTCTGCGACATCGAAAAGAGCGTGCGCAACCAGTTGGATGGCAAGGTCACGGGCTACAGCTTCTTCGTGGGCCAGTACCCCAAGTTCGGCGGCCATGGCGATGCCCGCACGGCGGCTGATGCACCTGAAACCGCATTCAAGTCCGACACCAAGATCACAGTGGCCAGCGTCAGCAAGCTGGTGACCACGATTGCTGCTGTTCGCCTGCTGGATCAAAAGGGCGTGAGCCTGGATGCCGCCATCGGCCCGTATCTCCCAGCCGACTGGACACTGCAAAGCAACTACATCAAGAACATCACCTTCGCACAGTTGCTGGGCCAGCGCAGCGGCATCAAGGACTACGGCAATGTCTCGATGGACTACGCCAAGCTCAAGGCCTTCTTCACGCAAGCCGTGAACACCAACGCCAACACCATGTGCCAGGGCTCCGGTGTGGTCAACCCATCCAACCCCGTCAACGTGAACAACCAGGGCTGGTGCTACAGCAACTACAACTTCGCCATCATGCGTGTGCTGCTGCCCAAGGTGGCCGGCTTTGCGGAAGATGCCAACCAGGCCACACGCCCACAAACGCTGGCCAATCAATACACACAACTGGTTCAGCAAAACGTGTTCAATCTGGTCGGCCAGAACGGCGTGAGCTGCAAGCCCCCCGTCAACAACACCAACTTCGCCTATGCCTATAAAGGCCCTGCTGACAACACGGGCGGCACCAACTGGGGTGACGTGTCCTTGATCTGCGGCGCAGCGGGTTGGTACCTGTCTGTGGAAGACATGGCCAAGGTGATGCTGAGCCTCAACGCCAAGGACGGCAAGATCCTGGCTGCATCCAATGGCAAGGACCTGTTCGAAACCATGCGCCAACGCGGCCTGGGCTGGGACGTGGACAACAACGGTGAGCTTGAAAAGAACGGCGGCTGGGGCGCTGCTTGCGATGCCAACGGCGTGTGTGACAACATCACCACCTCGGTGGCCATGTTCGGCCCGGTGACCGGCCCTCGCGTGCTGGGTGTGCTGTTCATCAACTCGAACATCACAGGCGGTGGCGGCGCACAAGGCGTGCTGGAGAAGGCTTACAACAGCTCGCTCTACATCAAACCATGATCACAAGTCACCTCATCAAATGATCAATGGGCGGGGAGTTTTCTCCGCCCATTTTTCTTTGTTCACTGCAATCCGTTGATCACCTGGGCGAGGCGGTAATTCATCACAGTGCCCCGCGAATGAATCGATCAGCCCCCCTCCACCTCGCAACATCACGCCGATATCCTGAACCAATGGCGGCTCATCAGAAGCGGCCTCGCACTTCGGTTGGAGGAGCCGAAGTCCACGTTATCCAGATGGGTAAGTGCCTTCATGCCTGCCGCAGATTCTTCTCCAGCCGCATCCACATCCGACCACGATGATTGGGATTGGCATGCCTTGTTGGGCGATCTGCCTGCAGGGGCATTCGTGGCTCGTGACGGCAGGTTCTTGTATGCCAATCAGGCCCTTCAGGATCTGTTCGGCTACACGCCAGAAGACCTGTCCACATTGAGCAGCCTGTCCCTCACGGCACCGGAAGACAGAGACACCGTCATGGTGCATGTGCGCCGCCGCCGGCGCATGGTGCCGGAGTTGCCCTATGAGGTGCAATGCCTGCGCAAGGACGGCAGCTGCTTTGATGCCAAGTTGTGTGGCATGCGGGTATTGGTAGGCGGCGTGGACGCGGATCTGGTCACCGTCACGGACATCACCGAATCGCGTCAGGCCATGCGCCTGGCCCAGCAACAACAGGAACAGCAACAGCAGCAATTGCAGGCCCTGTGGCTGCATGGCCTGATTCTGGACAGGCTGCCCACCCCCATCATGGCCGTGGATCAGCATGCACGCATCCAGTATGCGAATGAGGCCGTCTGCAAACTGCTGGGCTACCGTCGCGATCACCTTCTGACGCTGCCCATCTTCTCGATTGCGCCGCATCGCCGGCCAGACAGCTGGCAGGAATCACTGCAGTCGCTCAAGCAAGTAGGCCACCGCACCCTGAGCAGCGACTGGTGCACGGCCAATGGCCGCAAGCTCCAGGTTCAACTGAGCGTCCAATACGCGCAGCAAGGTGACGTGGAACTGGCCCTGATCGCCTTGCAAGACAGCACCAACAGCGCGGCCGCGCCCGCGTCATCAGGGCCACGCGTCCTGCAGTTTTGCGACATCACCGGCCTGCCCAATCAGCAGCTGTTTCGCGAGCGCCTGCGCAGCGAGGCGATGCTCGCCATCATGGACCACCGCAACATCGCCATCCTGGTGATGGGGCTCAATGAGCTGCAGCACATCAATGAGGTGGAAGGCTTTGCAAGCGGCGACCAGGTGATGCAGATCCTGACGAGGCGGCTGTCGCTCATCCCCAAGGGCACGGATCTGCTGGCCCATCTGGGTGGTGGCGAATTCGCCCTGATGTTCAGCCACGCCCCCCACATCGGCGACGACGCGGTGCTGCAACTGAGCCGCGCCATGCAAGAGGCCGCGACGAGCCCCATACAACTCAACAACAAGACCCTGCAGTTGAGCTGCAACATCGGTGCGGTGGTCTTCCCGCGTGACACAGGTGAGCCTGAAAACGTGCTGCGCCAGGCGCAGGCGGCCATGCGCATGGCCATCTCGCAAGGGCCTAACCGGGTCTACAGCTACACGCCCCAGGCCAATGCCCGCATCAGCGCCCGCATGGCGATCGAAGCGGCCTTGCGTGGGGCATTGGAGCGACACGAATTTCAACTTGCCTTTCAACCTCAGATCGACCTGACTCACGGCCGCATCGTCGGGGCGGAAGCCCTGCTGCGATGGCGTCACCCTGAGCTGGGGCAGGTCTCTCCGGCCGACTTCATCCCCATTGCCGAGGACACCGGACAGATACTGGCCATTGGTGAATGGGTGCTGGCGAGGGCATGCGAGGCCGCCGCCGACTGGCAGAAGCACAGCACGCAGCCCATTCGCGTGGCCGTCAATCTGTCGCCCAAGCAACTGCAGCAACCCCAACTTGCCGGCGTCATCGAAGCCACGCTGATCCAAAGTGGCTTGCCGCCTCACCTGCTGACCGTGGAGCTGACCGAACGCATGCTGCACGACCAGCAAGAGGCCGTAGCCGACACCCTGCAGCACCTCAAGGCCATTGGCGTATCGATCGCGCTGGACGACTTCGGCACAGGCTACGCCAGCTTGCAAAGCCTGCGCAGGCTGCCGATTGATGTGGTCAAGATCGACCGGTCTCTCGTGCCCGATGTCACCACCGAAACGCAGGATGTGTCCATCACCCGCGCCATCATCAACATGGCGCATGGCCTGCAAAAGAAGGTGCTGGCAGTCGGCGTCGAGAACGTGGGCGAGCTGGCCTTGTTGTGCGCCAATCAGTGCGACCAGATGCAGGGCTTCCTGTTCAGCCCGCCAATGGACGAGCACGAATTCGTGGCCATGCTCACGGAGGGCCGCTCGCTGCCCGACCACATGCTGGGCCGCAAGAAGCGCACGCGCACGCTGTTGGTCGTGGATGATGACCAGAACATCGTGAGCGCGCTCAAGCGCCTGTTGCGCAAGGATGGCTATCACATCGTGACGGCGGAAAGCGGGCCGGAGGGCCTGCAGAAGCTGGCAGAAAACGAAGTGGACGTCATCGTGTCGGACCAGCGCATGCCCGGCATGACGGGTGTGGAGTTCCTGCGCAGAACCAAGGAGCTGTACCCGGAGACCATCCGCATGGTGCTGTCCGGCTTCACGGAATTGCGCACCATCACAGATGCGATCAACGAAGGCGCCATCTACAAGTTCCTGACCAAACCCTGGGATGACGAGCACGTGCGAACCCACATCCAGGAGGCCTTCCATCAAAAGGAGATGGCCGACGACAACAAACGCCTGGACCGGGAAGTGCAAGAGGCCAATCGTGAACTGGCTGAGGTCAATGGCCGGCTCAAACACCTGCTGGAATCACAGCGCGAGCACATCCATCGGGAGGAAACCAGCCTGGTGGTCGCGCGCGAGATGCTGGAGAACATGCCCACCCCCGTGATCGGATTGGACCAAGGGGGCATGGTGGCCTTCATGAACTCCGAAGCCGAGCGGGTGTTCGCCGGGTCCTCCGGCATGCTGGGCCTGCACGTGAACGATGCACCCGAAAGCGCGCTGGCAGATGTATGGCG
Source organism: Aquabacterium sp. (assembly GCF_004297345.1). Lineage (GTDB taxonomy): Bacteria > Pseudomonadota > Gammaproteobacteria > Burkholderiales > Burkholderiaceae_C > Aquabacterium. The sequence continues at coordinate 4,838 of NZ_SCTN01000080.1, forward strand.
GCTCAGCGATGGCCGCTATCACGACATCACCGTGCGCGGCCAAGCCTATCGCGCCGTCTGCCGCCCGATGACCGGCAACACCCGCTCACGCGGCTCGCTCATGGTGCTGATACCCAGCCAGAACAGCCTGGCCCTGCCACCACCACAAACACCTCAGGCGAAAGGATGACGCCATGCGCACGACTGAAGAAACCCCTGCGCTCGAACCGCCTGTGCTGCCAGAGAGCACCGCTGATCGAGGCGTCTTGCAAGCGATGCTGGAGCACCGCTTCAGGCACACCCTGCGCTCAGGCCAGGTCAGCCCCTTGCTGCACCTGATCTTGCGCTACAGGCAGGAGGCCTCGGCATGTACACCCAACACCTGAGCGCAGAACACATCACGGCGCAGGTCAAGGAATTGCCCGCGCTGCCCGAGATCGTGACCGAGCTGGTGCGATTGATGAACGACGACGGCGTCAGTGGCGATTACCTGGCTGATCGCCTGGCCAAGGATCCGGGCTTGAGCGCCAAGGCCTTGCGGTTGGCCAACTCATCGTTCTACGGCCTCAGCCGCCAGATCCAGACCATCCCTGAGGCCCTGCAGATGCTGGGCCGGCGCACCGTGGGGCTGCTGGTGCTGGCCGCCGCGGCATCCGACACCATCAAGGTGCGCCCCCGCCCCGGGTTTGATCCACGGGTCTTCTGGCGTCATGCCCTGGGGGCTGCGCTGGCAGGCCAGACACTGGCCCGCACCCAGCATCTCAACCCTGATCTGGGCTTCACTGTGGGCTTGCTGCACGACATCGGGCAACTGGCACTGGCCTGCATCGTGCCGGAACGCCTGGCCGCCGTTGCCGACTACAAGCAATCGCATGACTGCATCAACATCGAAGCCGAGCAAGCCGTTCTGGGCACCGATCACACGGTGATTGGCGCGCTGCTGGCAGAGCGCTGGCAGTTCTCGCCACTGGTTGTCGAGGCGATCGCTCATCACCACGCGCCGGACACACGCCCAGGCCAGGGCCTCGTGGGCGTGGCGCATCTGGCCGATGCCATCTCGCATGCGCTGGGTCTGTCTGGCGAGGCCGACGAGGCTGTGCCGCCCACGCCGCCAGCCGTCTGGGCCGCCATCGCACCGGGCAACGACGCCTGCCTCCAACTGTTTGCCGATGTGGAGCGCCAGTTCGAAGGCGTCTGCACCGCCTTGCACATCTGAACTGAAGCCACAAGGAGTCCGCCATGCACACCATTGATTCAAGCCGGGCTGGTGATCAGACGGATACCTGCCACCAATGCAGCGGCCCTCATCAGGTGCACGAACTGCTGCGCGCCAACGAGGAGCTCAAGATCCTCAACGCCAAGCTGTCCGCCACGCAAGACAAGCTCGTGCAGTCTGAAAAGCTGGCCTCCATCGGGCAACTGGCGGCTGGTGTCGCCCACGAGATCAACAACCCGATTGGCTACATCTTCTCGAACTTCGGCACGCTGGAGCGCTACCTCGTGCACCTGTTTCAGATGCTGTCAGCCTACGAGGAGGCCGAGCGCTACATGATCGACACGCCGCATGGGCAACAGCTCAAGAAGCTGCGCGAACAGATCGAGCTGGACTATCTCAAGGAAGACATCCCCAACCTGATGCAGGAGTCTCGTGAGGGCATCTCCAGGGTTCGCAAAATCGTCAGCGACCTCAAAGACTTCTCTCGCGTGGGCTCCAGCCAGGAGTGGGTCTGGGCCAATCTGCATCGGGGCATCGAATCGACGCTCAACATCGTCAACAACGAGATCAAGTACAAGGCTGAAGTCATCAAGGCGTTTGGCGACCTGCCTGATGTCGAGTGTCTGCCGTCTGAAATCAACCAGGTCATCATGAACCTGTTGATCAATGCTGCTCATGCCATCACCGCTGAACGCGGCACTATCACCATCCGCACGGGCCGATCAGGAGAAGGCGAGCTCGAACAAGTGTGGATTGAAGTGGAGGACAACGGCTGCGGCATCGCCAAGGAGCA
>NZ_SCTN01000081.1 GCF_004297345.1 Aquabacterium sp.
CGCTGGCGAATGTTGTTGGCTTTGCCGATGTACAGCGGCAGTTCGTTGTCACCAAAGAAGAGATACACGCCATGCCGTTCAGGCAACTCCGCCAGCACAGCCGGGTCGAGTTGCACAGGCCAACTGCTTCGGCCCGTCAGCTCACCCACAGCCGCGTCAAGCTGATCGGCAGGCATCTGGGATTGCAGCACCTGCCAGAACTGTCGCAACACGTCCGCATCCGCCAAGGCGCGGTGACGCGCCGGCATGTGCAGTTGATGACGCTCAACCAAGGCATCCAGATTGTGTTTGCTGTATTGCGGAAACAACTTGCGTGAAAGCTTGACCGTGCACAGCACCGGTGCCTTGAAATCCAGATCCAGGCGCTTGAATTCGTTCTTGAGAAAGCCGTAATCAAACCGCGCGTTGTGCGCCACGAAGAGGCGCCCATGCAGCCGGGACAAGACCTCATCGGCCAATTCGGCAAATGTGGGTGCATCCGCCACCATGTCATGGGTGATGCCCGTCAGCGATTGAATGAAGCTGGGGATGCTGGTCTGCGGGTTGACCAGGCTGGACCACTCCCGCACCTCGCCTTCTTCATTGAGCTCGACGATGCCGATTTCGGTGATGCGATCGACCGTTCCCGTTGATCCGGTGGTCTCCAGGTCCACAAAGACCATGGGTTGAAACTGTGCAGCAGACATGGGGAGAACTCTATCAGGCCCCTGCCAGGGGCTTCAGTTAAAGTAGCCGGCCAGCCCTGACAGTGCTGGGCTACACCAGACCGAAGCACCGAACAGCACCATGAAATCGCCCTCCCCTTTTGCGCCCCGAGGCCCAGGCCTGTTCGGTCAACCGCCGGCTCTTCAGGCCCAGGCCAAGTTTCAGCAGGCATTGGCGCATCACCAGAACGGTCAACTGGCACAGGCGCTGCAACTTTACGAACAAGTCATCGCGCTTCAGCCCAAGCACTTCGATGCGCTTCATTTCGCGGGTGTGATCCTGCTTCAAAGTGGGCAGCCTCAGCAGGCCGTGGCCTTGATGGACCGTGCCGTCAAGATTGACCGCAACCATGCGGCCATCCACAACAACCGGGGAGCAGCCTACGCCGAGTTGAAGGAATACGACTTCGCCATCAGCAACTACAGCAAGGCCATTGCCTTGGATGGCGCCTTTGCCAATGCCTACAACAACCGCGGCTGCGCGCTGATCAAGCTCAATCGCCATGCACAGGCCATTGACGACTTTGACAAGGCCATCGCCATTCAGCCAAACTACTTCGAGGCGTTCAACAACCGAGGCAATGCCCTCAGCGAGTTGCGCCGCTACGAGGAAGCCCGCAGCAGCTTCGAGCGCGCAGTAGAACTGAACCCGCAATCGGCCGATGCACACTGGAACCTGGGCATGTGCGCCTTGCGCATGGGTGACTTCGAACCCGGCTGGCTGCACAGCGAGTGGCGACTCTCGCGCTGGCGCGAACTCGGCTGGAAGGATGAGTACACCGGCACACGCTGGACGGGCGCAGAAACCATCGAAGGCCGCACCATCCTCATCCACAGTGAACAAGGCCTGGGCGATACCATTCAGTTCTGTCGCTATGCACCAGAGGTGGCCAAGCTTGGCGCACGTGTGATCCTGGAAGTCCAACCCACGCTGCTGCCTTTGCTCACAGGCTTGCCGGATGTCACGTTGGTGGCTCGCGGCAGCGCCTTGCCCCCCTACGATCTGTACTGCCCGCTGCTGACCGTGCCCATGATCCTGAAGACGGATCTGAGCAACATCCCTGCACGCCATGTGCCGGCATCCGCCGATAAGGCACGCCGCGAAAGATGGTCCGCCCTGCTGGGTGAGCGCAGCAAGCCTCGTGTAGGTATCGCCTGGAGTGGCAATGCCAACCACGTGGATGACTACAAGCGCAGCCTGTCACTCGAAGCCTTCTCGCAAGTCCTGTGCGACGAGGTGGCATGGATCAGCTTGCACAAGGACGTACGAGACACCGACCAGGCTGTACTCAAAAAGTTATCCCAGATCTCTGACTTCGCCTCGCAGCAAGGTGACTTCATGGATGCGGTAGCGATGTGCGAACAACTGGATCTCATCATCACGATCGACTCCAGCCTGGCCCACCTCGGGGCGTCCATGGGCAAGCCAGTCTGGCTGCTGCTCTGCCACAACGCTGACTGGCGCTGGTTGACCGATCGCACCGACAGTCCCTGGTACGCCAGCATGACGCTCTACAGGCAAGACACGCCAGGAGACTGGACTGGTCTCCTGCAACGCGTTCGGGACGATCTGCGCGCGCGCTTCGCCTGATCACACGCCAGGCTGACACCTGAGCCCCTTCTTCCTCCACTCAAACCACCCATGGTCGCCAGCAAACCGCCTCTGATGTCCCGCACAGCCTTCGGGTTGATGCTCGCACTCAACGTGCTCTTGTCATTGGCGCTGACCGTGTCGCACGCTATCCAGAGCAAGGTTTTTCTGAACTGGCGTGTCTTGTTGGCCTTTGAGGGGGAGCATCCTTTTCAGTCTCGTGTCCTGCCCTTCTTGCTGACCAATGCCGTGGCGCATTTCCGCCCTCTTGGTGATCAGGGACTGAGCCTGTTCTTCATGCTCATGGACTTGCTTGGCGTACTGGCCTGCTTCTGGTTCACCTGGAAAAGTTGGGAAGCGCTCGCGAAAACTGGGGGGCGGGCACTGCTGATGTTCGGCTTGTTCTGGTGGCAACTGTTTGCCACTTTTGTGCTGTCGGCCTACAACAACTACTACTATCCCTGGGACATGATGTCGCTGGGCTTCATCGCCGCCGGCATGTGGATGATCATCTCCCGCCAGCCTCTGCCCGCCTTGCTGGCCCTGTCCGTGCCGGCCATGATGAACCGGGAAACATTCATCGTGGTTCCCTTTTTCTACCTGGCCTACAACTGGCCTGCATCCAAACCCACGTGGCGCCAGTTCGGTGCCATTGTGCTCGTCTGCCTCGCGGTCAAGACCACCATCTCGGCTTGCCTGAACGTGACCACGGACATGGTCTCGCTGTATCACATGCCCGGCTTCCCGCGCATCTACTACAACTTCGCCTTCCTCTGGCTCGGGCCTGACTATCGCTACACCCTCAACGCCTTCTTCGCATTTGGATTTGCCTGGCTGCTGCTGTTCATGCCGGGGCAATCGGACAAGCGCCTGCGCAACATGATGTTGTGCTTCATCCCCTTCCTGCTGGGCA
>NZ_SCTN01000590.1 GCF_004297345.1 Aquabacterium sp.
GTCAGCATCCCACGATTCTCTTTGTGGGATGCTCTGATTCCAGGCTCGTGCCCTACATGCTCACAGGCACTGGGCCTGGCGAGCTGTTCATCGTTCGCAATGTCGGGGCCTTGGTGCCGCCTTATAACGGCTTGCACGGCCTGCACGGCACGGCTGCTGCTATTGAGTACGCGGTATTGAACCTGCATGTCAGCCACATCATCGTGTGCGGGCATTCCCATTGCGGCGCCATGAAGGCCTTGTACGAAGAGATATCGCCCGAGGCCAAGAACCTTCAAGCCTGGCTGGACCTGGCCCGTGAGGCGGTATTGCCCGTGCAGGTATCCGAAGAGGCCTTGCGACGCACCGAGCAACGCTCTATCGTGCTGCAGCTGGAACGCCTCATGGACTATCCGATGGTGCGTGAGCGTGTTGAAAAACGCCAGATCTCTCTGCATGGATGGCACTACGTCATCGAAGAGGGCGAGGTGTATGTGTTTGATGTCAAGTCAGGCAGCTTTGTGCCTGCCACACACGCCGAACACAGCGGGACGGGGCCTTATCACGATGTCGATCCCGATAACGGTTCGATCTTCAATGAGGTCGATGCGTCCTGGTATCAGGGGCGTTGATGCGTCAATCTGGTGCCGTTCCTGTCGTCCGAAATGCGTAGCTCTATTACCCTAGTAGATCTGTTGGCCATATTTGCGCCTTGTCAAATCCATGCTTACAGCGGGTGCCCAGAATGAACTCAGGTTCATGGGAATTCGAGGGGAAATATGATGGGTTCGCGCAGACTGAATGTGGTGTCCTACCTGGGTAGTCAGGCCTTGTTCAAGGACATGTCCGCGCCTGAATTGGCGCGTATCGCTGCGGCTTCGTCCGTGCGCAGGTTGTCGCGTGGGGAGGAAATGTTCCATGCCGGCCAGGTGTGCGAGGGCCTGTACTTCGTGATTGACGGCATGATCAAGCTGTATGCCAAGGCACCGAGCGGGCAGGAGAAGGTCATTGAGGTCATTGGCTCGGGCGGTTGCGTCTCGGAAGCACTGATGTTCAGCGAGGGTGCTCACAGTGTGAACGCCGGTGTGCTGATGGATGTTCAACTGCTGGTTGTGCCCAAGGATGTGCTGGTCAACGAGATCGAGCACAACGCCGGGTTGGCCATGCGCCTGCTGACAGGCCTGTCCAGGCGGATGAACGGTCTGGTCAAGGACATCGAGGCCGTGACCTTGCACTCAGGCGTCAAAAGGGTAGTGGATTACCTGCTGCATTCGCCTGTCGTGGGTGATGTGCGTGATGCCGAGAAGGACCTGACGGTGTCTCTGCCTGCCAGCAAGGGCACGATCGCCTCGCTGCTGTCGGTGACGCCCGAGCATTTCTCTCGCATCCTGCACGATTTGCAGGCGCAGGGGTTGATCGAGGTGGAGCGTCGGCATATCCACATTCGCGACGCGCACGGCCTGGCTCAATTCTCTTGAGTCAGTGGTCCCGGGAGGGACTAGTCACGAAGAACGATGCGGGGCCTGAGGGCCCCGTTTCTTGAACCGCTTCAAGGAAATGTCTCGGGGCAAGCCCTAGGCTCATACGGTCCCTTGACAATAAGGAGAATGGCATGACCCAGGGCAAGCAAGGCGGCTTCACCAAGCAAGCCGCCCGCAATATCTTTTACGGCGGTACGGTATTTTTCGTACTCGTGTTCGCCGGCATTGTGTTCGACACGGAACAGAAAATCCCCAAACGCTCCAATTCCGAGAACATCACGGAAGCCGTGGTCCGCGGCAAGCATTTATGGGAGACGCGCAACTGCATTGGTTGCCACACCTTGTTGGGCGAGGGCGCTTACTTCGCACCTGAACTGGGTAACGTCTACAAGCGCCGCGGCCCTGAGTTCATCAAGGCCTGGATCAAAGGGCAGCCAACGGGCGCACCGGGGCGTCGCCAGATGCCGCAGTTCAACTTCAG
>NZ_SCTN01000082.1 GCF_004297345.1 Aquabacterium sp.
CACCGTGATTCGTAACGGCAAGGTCGATATGGAGGCCAGCTACGAAGTCGTGCGCAAGGTGATCCAGGTGTTTTCGGATCCCAAGGCCGGCAAGCTGATGGTCGAGGGCAACTACGAAATCGGGGGGTTCTTCCCGCTGGGCGCTGCTTACCCCATCGTGCGCGATCGCAAGATCAACTCGGTTGAGGCACTGTCTGGCAAGAAGATCGCAGCCTTCGATTACGACAAGGCGCAGGGCGTGATGATCCAGCGCATTGGCGCGCAGCCCGTGTCCGTGGACATCACCAACATCGGCCCCAAGTTCAACAACGGTTTTGTTGACATGGTGAGCCTGCCAGCCGTGGCCTTCAAGCCTTTCGAGCTGTACAAGGGCATTGGCAAGACCGGTGGTATTGGCCGCTTCCCCATCATGATCCCGACCGTGCAGGTGGTGGTGAACAAGACCAAGTTCCCTGAAGGTTTCGGCGAGAAGTCTCGCGTCTACTGGCTGTCGCAGTTCGATCGCGCCATGAGCATTGTTCAGGCTGCCGAGAAGGGCATTCCAGCTGGTATGTGGGATGAGCTGCCGGCTGAGCACATTCCCAAGTACGTGCTGATGTTCCGCGAATCGCGCATCGAGATCGCCAAGCAAGGTCTGTACAACAAGCAAGGCCTCAACATCATCAAGCGTGCACGTTGCAGCATCAACCCGACCGATGCCGAGTGCGCCACCAAGACCGAAATCGAGTGATCGATCCCGGTTCTGGTTGTCTATGAAAAAGGGCTCCCTGCGTGGGAGCCCTTTTGTTTGTTTGGCCGCGTTACTTGCCGATTCAAGGCTGCTTGATTTCGACGTCGATTTGAATCAGCGATTCGCTGATGGTCTCGATCCGCATGCCTGTGTCGTCCTGGTCATCTGATCGCCGGCCATTGCTGCCGCGCATGTTGCCGCGCAGGTAGCGGTTCTGATGTCCTTGAGGCTTGGGCAGGAAGCGCGCCAGTTCACTTAAGGCCATCTCGTAGACGCCACGTTTGAACTCGATCACGGCTTCCAGCGGCACCCAGTACTCATGCCATCGCCAGGCATCGAACTCCGGGTGGTTGGTGGCGCGCAGATTCATGTCGCTGTCGCGCCCCGTCAATTGCAACAAGAACCAGATTTGTTTCTGGCCTTTGTAGTGCCCTCTGGCGTCCTTGCGGATGAAGTGCTGGGGCACCTCATAACGCAACCAGTCGCGCGTGCGTGCGACGATGCGGACGTGGTCGGGCAGCAAGCCCACTTCTTCGTGGAGCTCGCGGAACATCGCCTGCTCTGGCGACTCACCATGTTTGATGCCGCCTTGCGGGAACTGCCAGGAATGGGTGCGGATGCGTTTGCCCCAAAATACCTGGTTCCGGTGATTGAGCAGGATGATGCCGACGTTAGGCCGAAAGCCTTCCCGGTCGAGCATAATCAACTCCGAATTTTTCAACTAGTTTCATTATTGCACTGCAATGGCTTGACGGCTAGAGGGCTTTGTCAATGCCTCATTTGCGCGGTGTATTTTTTACGCATATGAAAGCCTCCCAGTTCTTCATCTCGACCCTCAAGGAAGCCCCTGCTGACGCTGAAATCGTGAGCCACAAGCTCATGACGCGCGCGGGTTTCATCAAGAAGCTGGGCGCGGGCCTGTACAACTACATGCCCATGGGCTTGCGCACCATCCGCAAGGTCGAAGGCATCATCCGCGACGAGCTGAACAAGGCCGGTGCGGTCGAGCTGATCATGCCCGTGGTGCAGCCCGCCGAGCTGTGGCAGGAGACGGGTCGCTTCGACAAGATGGGCGACGAACTGCTGCGCTTCAAGGATCGCCATCAGCGCGATTTCGTGATCCAGCCCACCGCCGAAGAAGTGGTGACCGACATCGCCCGCCAGGAACTGCGCAGCTACCGCCAGTTGCCCAAGAACTTCTATCAGATCCAGACCAAGTTCCGCGACGAGCGCCGCCCTCGTTTCGGCATCATGCGTGGCCGAGAGTTCACGATGAAGGATGCCTACTCCTTCGACCGCGACGTGGACGGCGCTGGCAAGACGTACGACGCGATGTTTGCCGCTTACACGCGCATCTTCGAGCGCCTGGGCTTGCAGTTCCGCGCTGTGGCTGCTGACACCGGCGCCATCGGTGGTGACCGTTCGCACGAGTTCCAGGTGATCGCCGACACGGGTGAAGACGCCATCGTTTACTGCCCGACCAGCGATTACGCTGCCAACATCGAGCTGGCCGAAGGCGTGGCCTTGATCGCCCGGCGCGGTGCCGCTTCGGCAGCGTGCGAGAAGGTCGCTACCCCAGGCAAGAGCACCTGCCCCGATGTGGCAGAACTGCTGGGCCTGCCGCTGAGCCAGACCGTGAAGTCGCTGGTGCTGGCCACGGACGAACTCAACGAGCATGGCGAGATCGCCAAGTCCACTGTATGGCTGCTGCTGGTGCGTGGCGATCACGATCTCAATGAAGTCAAGGCTGGCAAGATCGAGTTGGCTGACGGCTCGGGCTTGAAGGCTGGTTTCCGCTTCGCGACCGAAAGCGAAATCGCCCTGCATTTCGGCTGCAAGCCCGGCTATCTGGGGCCGGTCAAGCTGCTCAAGCCCGTGAAGGTCATCGCTGACCGCACCGTGGCCAACATGGCCGACTGGGTGTGCGGCGCCAACGAAGAAGGCTTCCACATCAAGGGCGTGAACTGGGGGCGTGACCTGCCTGAGCCCGATCTGGTGGCCGATATCCGCAATGTGGTGGAGGGTGACCCTTCGCCGGACGGCAAGGGCGTGCTGGCCATCCAGCGCGGCATCGAAGTCGGCCACGTGTTCTACCTGGGTAACAAGTACTCCAAGGCCATGAACGCGACCTTCCTGGATGTGGACGGCAAGCCCAAGCATTTCGAAATGGGCTGCTATGGCATCGGTGTGACCCGCATCCTGGGTGCGGCCATCGAGCAGAAGCACGACGAGCGCGGCATCATCTGGCCGGACGCCATTGCGCCGTTCACAGTGGTGATCTGCCCGGTGGGCTATGACCGCTCGGAAGACGTGAAGGCCGCTGCAGACAAGTTGCACAGCGAGCTGCTGGCCAAGGGCGTGGACGTGATCCTGGACGACCGTGGCGAGCGCCCTGGCGCCATGTTTGCCGACTGGGAGCTGATCGGCGTGCCGCACCGCGTGGTGCTGGGCGACAAGGGGCTCAAGGAAGGCCTGGCCGAGTACCAAGGCCGTCAGGATGCCGCCGCCAGCAAGATCGCCGTGACGGAAGTCCTGAATCACGTGCTGTCGCGCGTGCAAATCGGCTGACCACTGCGGCACCGATTGGTTTATCTTTGAAGCTCATGTTGTCGCGACGCTGGTTTTCTTCTCTGACGGGTGCACTGGCAGGCCTGGGCCTGCTGGCGGGCTTGTGCGCGCCTCTTGTGGCGCGTGCTGGTGCCCAAGTGGAGGAGCCGCTGGCCGATGCCGTGCGCACGGCCTTGTCTGCGGCCGTGGGCAATGGGGCGCCGCCGCAGTTGGTGTTCGCCGACGCGGCGCAACGCCAGCAATGCGAATCGTGGGCTGCAACGCTGGAGGCCAAGCTGGCCAAGCGCAAGCCGGAAGAGCTGGTGCGCCGCGAGTTTCTGCAGACGGTCTGCTATGAGTCCAAGCGGGCCGGGCTGGATGCCGCGCTCGTGATGGGGCTGATTCAGGTTGAAAGCGGTTTCCGCAAGTACGCCATGTCACCCGTTGGTGCGCGCGGCTACATGCAGGTCATGCCGTTCTGGTCGCGCTCGATCGGCAATGGCGAAGCCAGCAGCCTGTTCCACATGCAGACCAATCTGCGTTTTGGTTGCGTGATCCTGCGCCATTACCTGGACGTGGAGAAGGGCAACCTTTTCATGGCCCTGGGGCGCTACAACGGCAGCCGTGGCAGGGCCGAGTATCCCAATATGGTGACGGCGGCACGCCGGGCCTGGCAGGTGGGCGAGGGCGCTGGTGCGCAAATGGCCGATGCGGGCTCAATGCTGCGTCGTTGAGCGGCGGTGTGTTGTTTGGGCTCGCGCACGTTGTGAGAACGTGTGAATGCGGGGTGTGGTCGGGGATTGGTTTCGTTAAACTGTGTCCCGATCAAGAACCAAACACATTCAGGGGATGCCATGTCCAAGTTCAAGGGATGGTTGGTTGGCTTTGTGGCCGCCAGTTTGTCGTCAGTCGCGATGGCTGGGTTGTCGGTTGCCGATCTGTCTAATCAAGGGGATGGGCTGTTGACGCTGGATTCCCAGACCGGCTTAGCCTGGTTGGATCTGTCGAAAACGATGGGGCAATCGCTCGATCAGGTGACGAAGGGTGATTGGTTGTCGCAGGGCTTCCGCCTAGCGACACAGCAGGATGTCGCTGATCTGATTGCGCACGGATCGGCACAGGCTCCGTTTCTGGCCATGCTGGGTGGCGTGCCTGCTTCGACTGATGTGAACCTCTACAACGGTGGCCCGACAACGCTTCTCAAGGGTGTGGTGGGTGGTGATCGTGCGTCAAGCGATGTGCTGGTACCTGTGTGGACGGTTTTTGAGACAGTCGGGCCTGTCATTTTGGCTCCCTCGCCTGTTTTGAACGACTACCCTGCCGGCAACCTGCCTCAGCTTGGTGGGGCGCCGTGGCCCAATGGGGATGGTGCTGCAGTTGCCAGTGATGCGCCCCCTCAAGGCGCAAGCAGCGTGTCGCCCGGCGTATTCATCAGGCGCAGCGTCTCCCCTGCGATGAAGGATGTGGCCTTGCCGGACGCAGGGGTCTTTCTTGTCAAGGGCGTGGCCAGCGTGCCTGAGCCCGCTACGTGGGCCTTGATGGGCTTGGGGCTGTTGGGTTTGAACGTGGCCGCTCGCCGGCGTCAACGCTGATTCAAAGCCCGCGCCACTCCTGCGGCTGTGCCTGCTCGATGTGCAGCATGGCCAGCACCCGCTCAACCGTGTCGTTGACCAGCTCATCAATTGACTGTGGGCGGTGATAGAAGGCGGGCAGGGGTGGGAAGACGATCCCGCCCATTTCCGTGACGGCCGTCATGTTGCGCAGGTGGGCCAGGTTGAAGGGCGTTTCGCGCACCATCAGTACCAGCCGGCGGCGCTCTTTGAGTGTGACGTCGGCTGCACGGGTCAGCAGGTTGTCGCCCATGCCGTGGGCTACGGCCGCCAGTGTCTTCATGGAGCAGGGCGCAATCACCATCGCGTCTGTCATGAAGCTGCCACTGGCGATGCAGGCGCCCACATCACCTGGGGCGTGGGCCTGTGTCGCCAGCGCCTCTAGCGTTGACCGGTCCAGACCCAGCTCGTGGTGAACATTGAGGATGCCGGCAGGTGTGGCTACCAGATGCGTTTGCACGCCCAGAGCGCGAGCGCGCTCCAGCAGGCGCACGCCGTAGATGGCGCCGCTTGCTCCGGTGATGCCGACGATCAGGCGTCGTGGCCTGATGCTGCCCACGGGCTCCTGCATGCTGCGCTGCGCTTACTTGACAGCCAGGGTTTGCTGCAATTCGCCGGCCTGGTACATCTCCATCATGATGTCAGAGCCGCCAACGAACTCGCCGCCGATGTAAAGCTGGGGAATGGTCGGCCAGTTGGCGTATTCCTTGATGCCTTGGCGGATTTCTTCGTCTTCCAGCACGTTGACGGTCTTCAGTTCGGTCACGCCGCAGGCCTTGAGGATCTGCACAGCGCGGCCAGAGAAGCCACATTGCGGGAATTGGGCATTGCCCTTCATGAACAGCACGACATGGTTGCCTTTAACCAGTTCGTCGATGCGTTGTTGAACGTCGCTCATATGCAATAACCAGATCAGAGATGAAAACAGGCCCGGTTATATCAGGCCTGAGACTGGTCTGCAGTAGTTCAGAAGGAATAGCCCACTGATACCTTGACCACGGGGCGCAGGCGCATTTCACGCACAAGGTCATCCAGTGTGCGATCACCCTGGAAAACCTGTCCGAGGTGGTTGTTGGCGTTGATGTTGACGAAGCCCAGATCGGCGTTGAAGCGCCAGGCGCTGCGCATGCCATTGAGTGTCAGGCTGTTGCTGTAGCCGGCACCCAGGTAGGGTGTGGTTTGTTGATCCTGGGCGGTGTTGCCGCTCATCAGACCGAGGCTGTCTAGCCGTTGCAGGCTGAGGTTGAGCCCGCCACCTGTGCCATCGCTGGTCCACCAGCTTTGGCCCGTGTCGCCACGCAGCAGGCCCGCTGTGGCACGGAATCCACCTTCGAGGTAGTAATCCGACAGGATGTGCATGCTGCGGATTTTCAGGCCGTTGCCCACATTGGGTTGGGCCAGCACGAAGCTGTCTTTCAGGGGGTTGATCGGGCGATCGACAACCACGCCGATGCGGCCTTCCCAGTGGGGCCAGAAATCCTTGCCACGCAGCATGAGGCCGTGGCTGGGTGTGTCATCCGAGTCGGTATTCAGGTTGATGCGAACGCTCGTGAAATTGCCATTGCCGGTGCTTTGGTGCAACGCGTGGCCGGCATAGGGGATCATTTGGGCCTGTGCGGTGCCGCCAGCCAGCAAGCCACCCACGGCCGCAACCACGGCCCAAGCGCCTGCGGCCAGGCTGCACGTGCGTGAGAACTTGTGCGAGTCGGTAGGGGCGGTTTGGAACATGGCGATCTCCTGACGAACAAAATCATGCTACGCCTCGGGTGTCGGCTTGTGCGACAGAGATGTGAGCGATCGTCAGGGCATTTTCGCCGGACGGAAACGAGGTGGCAGCGGGTTTGCACCCTATTGCAGGGTCTTGCCTTGGCCTTGTCAGGCTGGACGTTGGCCGCCTGTGCAGCGTGCCTGCCCGCCCAGATCGAAGCGGGTACTTACATTTGAAAATCCATGGTCGCGCAGCAGTTGCGCAACGGCGACAGGCTGGTCGTAGCCATGTTCCAACAGTAGCCAGCCGCCAGGTTGCAGGTGATCGGGCGCTGCGGCAACGATTTGGCGCAGGTCATCCAGGCCGTCCGGGCCGGAAGTCAGTGCCTGCTTCGGCTCGAAGCCCAGCGCGGCCATGTGCGGGTCACCCTCGGCGATGTAGGGTGGGTTGCTGACGATGAGGTCGAAGCGTTGTCCCTCAACCGGCGTGAGCCAGCTGCCATGGTGGAAGCTGACGGGCAGGTGCAATATCCGAGCATTGTTCTGGGCCATCAGCAAGGCGGCCTCGGAGGCATCAACGGCGGTGACCTTGGTTTGTGGGCGGGCGTGCTGGATGGCCAGGGCGATGGCACCGCTGCCGGTGCCCAGGTCCAGCACGGTGGTCTGGGCCTGATCGGGGATCAGCGACAGGGCCCATTCGACCAGGGTCTCGGTGTCCGGGCGGGGCACGAGCACATCGCGGGACACCTGCAAGGTCAGGCCGAAGAACTCTTTTTCTCCCACGATGTAGGCCAGAGGCTCACCTGCGGCACGGCGTTGCAGATCGGCCAGAAAGCGGCTTTGCTGGGGCGGTGTCAGTGTGTCGGTGTCATGGGCGAAGAGCCAGGCGCGGCCTTGCTGGACGGCCTCGCACAGCAGCAACTGGGCATCCAGCCGGTCGACGCCAAGCTGGCGGGCGTGTTGCTGCGCCTGCGCGATGGTCAGCGGCGTGCGCATGGCGTCCATCGTGAGCGACTGGTCTTGATCGTCAGACACCGGTGGCGGCTTCCAGTTCGGCCAGTTGATCGGCGGCTTGCGCGGTCAGCAGGGCTGCAATCACGTCGTCGAGTTCGCCTTCCATGATGCTCAAGAGCTTGTAGAGCGTCAGGTTGATGCGGTGGTCGGTCAGGCGCCCCTGGGGGAAGTTGTAGGTGCGGATGCGGTCGGAGCGGTCGCCGCTGCCCACCAGGCTTTTGCGCAAGGCGGCTTCCTTGGCGGCGCGTTCGCTGCGCTCTTTTTCCTGGATGCGGGCTTGCAGCACCTGCAGGGCCTTGGCCTTGTTGCTGTGCTGGCTGCGGCCGTCCTGGCATTCGGCAACGATGCCGGTGGGCAAGTGCACCACGCGCACGGCCGAATCGGTCTTGTTGATGTGCTGGCCACCGGCGCCGCTGGCACGGAAGGTGTCGATGCGCAGATCAGCCGGGTTGAGCTTGATGGCTTCGGTTTCGTCCGGCTCGGGCATGACGGCCACGGTGCACGCGCTGGTGTGGATGCGGCCTTGGGTTTCGGTCACGGGCACGCGCTGCACGCGATGGCCTCCGGATTCGAACTTGAGCTGGCCATAGACGCCCGCGCCTTCGATGCGCAGCACCACTTCCTTGTAGCCGCCCAGATCCGATTCGCTGGACGTCAGGATCTCGGTGCGCCAGCCCTGGCGTTCGGCATAGCGGGTGTACATGCGGGCCAGGTCGCCCGCGAAGAGCGTGGACTCGTCGCCGCCGGTGCCCGCGCGGATTTCCACGAAGGCGTTGCGGGCGTCGTCCGGGTCCTTGGGCAGCAGGGCCGTCTGCAGCTGGGTTTCGAGTTGGGTGAGATCGGTCTCGGCCTGGGCGATTTCTTCCTGGGCCATGGCGCGCATGTCGGCGTCGTCCCCGGCTTCTTCCAGCATCTGCCGGGCACCATCCAGATCTTGCTGGCGGCGCGTGTGGCGCTGGGCCAGGTCGCACACGCTGCTGACTTCGGCGTGCTCGCGCGACAGATCACGGAATCGCTTGTTGTCGGCCGCGATGACCGGGTCGGACAGTGCCGCATCCAGCTCTTCCAGCCGGCGGGCCAGG
>NZ_SCTN01000083.1 GCF_004297345.1 Aquabacterium sp.
GGGCAAGCGCCACGATGATGGCCACCCAGGGCCCCACACGCAACAGGCCGCGTTGCGGGCCATGCACGGCCCACAGCGTCCAGATGGCAGTGATGGCGAAGGCCGCCATTGTGTATTTGCCCATCAGGCCCACACCGCAGGCGACACCCAGAAGTACCCAATGGCTCATGCGATTGGTCACCTGGGCGCGCCACAAGGCCCAGGAGGCCAGCGTCCAGCACAGGATCAAGGGTGCATCGGTTGAGGCGAACATGCCCATGAGCCCGACCATCGGGATGGTCATGAACAAAGCGCCTGCGACCATGCCCGTGCGTACGCCGCTGCTGGTTGGCCACAGTGCGCGAGCCAAGCCCACCATGCTCAGTGCCGTGGCAGGGTAAAGCAACATCGTCAGAGATTTGACACCCAGTACGCCAGAGCCGAACAAGGCCGTGCTCAACCAGATCAAGCCAGCAATCAGCGGCGGCTTCGAGAAATAGCCCCAGGCCAGGTGCTTGGACCAATCCCAGTACTGGGCCTCATCAAAGAACAGCGAGATGCCTGAGTGACGAACCACCCACAAACGATAAGCAAACAGCACGGCCACCAAGGCCAGCAGTTTCCACATGCGAGGGCCCCAGATCTTGGGCCAGCGTTGTCCGGACGGACGTTTCGCAACCGGTGCAGCGCCGGTGGAAACAACAAGAGCATTGGTGGGTTGGTTCATGGTGTGTGGTCAATGACAACAACAAACAACGTCAAGGTGTGTGATGCCAGGCGGTGTCGGCATTCAGCTGTGGCGCTTCACTGGTGTGATACGGCGCCACCTCGCCACGGTCGTAGTAAATGCGGATCAGCAACTCGGCCAGCACGCCCGTGGTGAGGAACTGCAACCCACCCAGCACGCAGAAGAAACCCAGCCAGAGCAGCGGACGACCGCCAATGTTCTCGCCCAGCATTTTCAGCACGGCGAGGTAACTCAGAATCAGGCCCCCGACGAGGCCCACGGCCAGACCTACACCACCAAAGAAGTGGCCTGGGCGACCAGAAAATCGCAAGAAGAAGTTCACGGCCAGCAAGTCCAGCACCACACGCAAGGTGCGCGAAATGCCGTACTTCGATTCGCCGCGCGTGCGGGCATGGTGGCTCACCGGTTCTTCAGCCATGCGTGCCGGCGACGTCACCGTGGCCATCCAGGCAGGAATGAAACGGTGCATTTCGCCGTACAGGCTCACGCGCTTGAGGACGCTGGCACGGTAGGCCTTCAGGCTGCAACCCAGATCCTGGAACTCCAGTTGGGTGATCTTGCGGATCAGGCGGTTGGCGATGCGCGAAGGCACCTTGCGCAACCACAGGCCATCCTGGCGGTTCTGACGCCAGCCAGCGACCAGGTCCAGGTCCTCGCGCAACAGGCGGGCCACCAGCTTGGGGATGTCCTTGGGGTCGTTCTGCAGATCCCCGTCCAGGGTCACGATCACATCGCCACGGGCGGCATCGATGCCGGCCTGCATGGCCGCTGTCTGGCGGAAATTGCGCCACAGGTGGATGGGGCGCACGTGAGGGCCGCGCAGGCGAGCTTGTTCATCCAGCGCTTGCTGGGTGCCATCGCGGCTGCCATCGTTGACGATGATCAGTTCCCACTCAAAGGGATAGTTGCCCAATGCATCGTGCACAGCCGTGACGAAGGGTTCGACGTTCTCGACTTCGTTGTACATCGGCACGACCACGGTCAGGCGGTGGTCGGGTACGGCATTGGTAGAGACGGCTTGGGCCGTCGGGGCAACAGTCATGACTTCACTTTCTCGCAAACAAACCCACCCCCGCTAGTCAGGATGACGAGCAGAGGGCGTACCCTGACGCACACGGGGCTTGTTGGCCCAGGACAAAACAGATGCCAGTGCGCCCGCCAGGACAGCGCACAGCAAAAAACACACATGCAGGGCCAAGGCCGCGCTCACCGCGTGCGACAAAGCCGAGGATTGTGCCGGCAGATGGGCGGCCATGCCTGCCCAGACGCCAGCTTCATAGGTGCCAAAGCCCGCAGGCCCTTGCAAAGGCACGATGGCTGCCAATTCTCCACCCAAAGCACCGGCCCACGACGTCAGCCAGGGCGCGGTGCTGACGGCTGACAACAGGCAGGCACCGGCTGCCAACTTCAGGCTCCAGTTCGCCAGCGTGGCCAGCCACGCCAGTGGGTGGTGGTGCTCGGGTTCCAGAAGGGCTTGCCTGAGCTTGATCATCAGTCCCGCGAGCTTGCCTGCAGGCACTTGGTCTTTCTGACGGGCAAACCAGGTGCGAGACACGCGCCCAAGCGTCAGCCAGGCCAGATACATGGCGCCAAAGCCAGCAAGCCGCCACCACACAGGCAGGCCCGGCCATATCAGCAAGCCCAGGACCACCAGGATCACCACGTCCTGCACCCGCATCCACAACAGGCAGGCCACAGCGCGCGTTA
Organism: Aquabacterium sp.; assembly: GCF_004297345.1. Lineage (GTDB taxonomy): Bacteria > Pseudomonadota > Gammaproteobacteria > Burkholderiales > Burkholderiaceae_C > Aquabacterium. Next base: position 2,435 of record NZ_SCTN01000083.1, read on the forward strand.
CCGGCATGCCGAGTTCACGTGAAGCCAGCAAAGGAAAGGTCAGCTCACCCGCACGCATGGGCAGCAAATTGATGGCCGCGTTGTGCATCAGGATCACACGCAAGGCGTCGGTGCGCACACCCAGCCAGCGGTGCGGTGCCTGGCGGTGCCCCTCCAGGTTGAGGACCACTTGAAGGCGGGCGGCACGCAAGGCGTAACTGATCAGCAAGCCTGCCAGCGTGAGCCCCCAGGTTTCCCAGCCAGGGCGGGAAAAGGCCTCTGCCACTTGCCCAAAGGGGGTGCGAGAGAGCAACCAGGCCAGCAAACCCAGGCCCAGGCCCCATGCCAGGCTCTTCTTGAGCAGGCCACGACCACCCGCATCGCCAGGGGCGGAGGTGTCAGTAGCAAAGGCGCTGGGAGGTGGAGTCACGGGCTTGATGGGAGGCAGGCAACCTGCCATTGTCCCGCAACTTGATGCAGGTCTGAAACCTCACCCCCTGAAACGACGGTGGCGCACCCTGGGGTGCGCCACACGTAGAGAGAGCGGTTCCGGTATCAGTTGCCGTGTCGCGGTATCAGATACCCGTGCAGGATCAGTGCGCGCCTTCGCGGAACAGCACCACGCTGACGGTTTCGAACAGGATCAACAGATCGAGGAACAGAGAGTTGTTCTTCACGTAGTACAGGTCGTACTGGTGCTTGTGCAGTGCATCTTCAACCGATGCACCGTAGGCGTAACGAACCTGCGCCCAGCCCGTCACGCCAGGCTTGACGCTGTGGCGAATGTCGTAGAACGGGATCTGTTCCTTCAACTGGGCTACGAAGGTAGGGCGCTCGGGGCGGGGGCCGACCATGCTCATCTCGCCAGCCAGCACGCTGAACAACTGGGGCAACTCGTCGATACGGGTCTTGCGGATGAAGGCGCCCACGCGGGTGATACGGGTATCGTTTTTAGACGCCCAGACGGCCACACCGTCCTTTTCAGCATCGGTGCGCATGCTGCGGAACTTCAGGCACATGAAGCCCTTGCCACCCAGTCCCACACGTTCCTGACGGTAGATGATGGGGCCATTGCTCTCCAGCTTGATCGCAAGCATGGTCAGCAGCATCACGGGTGAGGCGAGCAGGAGCAGGAAGGCTGACGTGATCACGTCGAAAGCGCGCTTGACGAGGATGCGACCACGCCCTTGGGAGAAGCCGCGCCCGTAGACCAGGAAGCTGGCCTTCAGACTGTCAACGGGCACTTCACCGGTGGTCTGCTCGTAGAAGGCCGCCAGGTCCATCACGGGGATGCCTTGGATGCGGGCCAATAGCAGTTGGTCCATCGGGACATTGCCGCCGCGTTGTTCCTTGACCGCGACGATGATCTGGTTGATGTCGTGCTTGTTGACGATCTCATCGATCGACGATGCGCGCGAAAAGATGTTGAAACGCTTGTCTTCAGCAGGCAAGACGGATTCACCAGCAGGGTAGAAGCCGATCACCGAGTGGCTGCGCAGGCGTCGCGATTTCAGATCGGTTGCCACGGCATGCGCCTCGTTGCCTGTACCGACGATCAGGATGCGCTGCTGAACCAGCGAGCCACGCCATGCAGACATCAGCAGGCCGCGAACGATCAGCAGGCCGATCATCAGGTAGGCCACGGCAAAACCCATCAACTGGTGAGCCTGGTTGCCGTCCACGACGGTTTTGACAGCCAGTTGGTAAGCAATTGGCGCGCCCAGCAGGCAGCCCAGTACGGCGCGGCCGAGCTTGGCTCGGGCCGTCTTGCGCTCGGAACCCTCACGGTAGACGCCGACAAGACCGCAGTGCAGGGGGATCAGAAGCGCGAAACCCAGCCCGGAACGCAAAGCGCTGGACAGGCCTACGGAGGCGTTGGTGTCGCCATAGAGGTGGGCGATGGTCAGGGTACCCAGCACGATGGCCAGGAAGCTCGTCAGACTGTCTGCAAGCAGTTCAGCCAACGTCGCAATCGAAATGTGATGCTGAAAAACCCGGAACATGATCGCCTCTCAAAGAGACCAGGCCGCTGCAACATGTGCGACAACCCAACCCGAAGTAGTAAGTTTTTGTAATGGGGGGATTGTCATCGCACCTGCTCGGTGGCATAACCCTGCGTTCAAGGGGGACCACCCTAGAACTGGGGGGGCAAAGTGACTTTGGTCGTCGCGCCAATCACTCGGCCATGACGGCATGCCGCCCTTTATGGGCGTTCTTGAGCAATTGCAGTGTCAGTCGGGTCGGGGTAACGTTCCACGGCGCGAATCTGGGTAATTGGAAAATATCGGTTTCCCGAGTTCCGACGCCCCACGCCGTACTGAATGCGGCCCGATATCCCGATGCCTTGACCAGATCCCGATGCGCTTTGAGATAGTCCGTATTGGGGCGCCCATTCGGATAGGCGAACAGCGAAGGCGTCTTGCCCGTGATGTCCTGCAAGGCCAGCTTGTTGCGTTCGATATCGCTTCGGGCTTCGTCCAGACCGATTTTGCTCAGAATCGGATGCGTATGCGTATGCCCACCGATCGTCATGCCATGGCTCGCCAGATCCCGAACCTGCTGCGGAACCATCATCAGTGGAGGGCGGGCATTTTGTCCGGCACAAATCTCCCACAGGCGATCACAGGTTTCCTGACGTTGTGCTGCAGGTAAATATTTGACAAATTGAACGAGCTCTTTGCTCAAGCCCTGTTTCTCGCTCATATTGCTGACCGGACGCAGCCCCAGTCCCAACCAACTGAGGTCGAGATGGGCGTTGGGGGCGCGTCGGACTGCCTCGGTGAT
>NZ_SCTN01000084.1 GCF_004297345.1 Aquabacterium sp.
AGCGCAAGGCCGATGGCCATGCAAGTGGCGACCATGAGCATGGAGCTACGGGCCGCGAGACAGAACATGGCGATGCTCAGAGGCACCAGCGCCAATCCGGCATGCCAGGCCAGACGTCCGTACCAATAGCCAGAGGTTCGGGGCAGGCTTGGGGGCGCATGTCGTTGCGCCAGATCGCTGATGCATGTGGTGGTGTAGCGCGGGCCCCGAACCGTGGACTGACCTTGCAGCCAGATCTGCTCGTGACGACGCACCACGTTTGAGCCGCAGCAAGGGCAGCGCAAGATCCGGCTCATGTCATTGCCCCTGTGGCTTAGGTGTGGGCACCAGGTCAATCAACTTGACCCACTTCTCGTAGGGCTTGCCATCCACTTCGGACTGCACCTTGGCCATGGGCACCTTCACCTCGATCACCATGCCCAGATTGGTCTGATCGCCAAAGGCGTACTTCTTGGGGTAGCCCCATGTGGCCTTCACCAAGTCGCCGTTGCCATAGTGCTTGAAGGCCACAAAAGGATCTTTTGGCCGGTCGGTGGTGTAGTTGTCGCTGGGGCTTATCTCGATGCCGAACATCGGCATCTGGCCCATCACCTGATCAGGCGATTTCGGCCACGCGTGGCAGGCCAGCCGCGTCAGGTTGACCAGGTCTTTGGTCTCGTTGATGGGGTACTCATAGGTGCCGCCACCCTTGGCCTTGCAGAAGATCCTGAACCAGTCGGCTGCCGCTTCCATCATCTTGCGGCGGTCGTTGTTGACCTCATGGCGGTAGAGGCTCAGGCCGCCACCATCACGGTGCCATGTCTCGGCGATGCCTGGCTTCTTCTCGTCGGGCACATAGGTGATGGTTGGTGCGGCAAAGGCCTTCTGCACGAACGACAGGTAGTCTTGGTCGGCAAGCTCTTTGGCCATCTTCACACGGTCAGGGCCGCGCACGCACAGGAACGTGCCGCCGCCATCGCCCATGCACCATGGGGAGTCGATGCCGAGGAAGGCATGCGAAGTCATGGGGGCGACACCAAGGGTGGCGACGACGAGCGCCAGTGCAATGTTAGTCATGCGGGGAAACACGGGCGGGACTCCTGTAGTTCTATGAGCTTTGATTTCAAACAGATGCCAACAGAACGCCTATTAAAGTCAGCATCACACCTTTCTTTGTTGACTGTATGTTAACTATAGTTGGCATAATTGCAACCATAGTTTGTGGATTGTCGTGTCCTGTATGTGGATCCTCTGTGGTCATGAAGGACACGACTCAAGCTGGCACTGCCAGGAAGGTATTCGCGCGCAATGTGCGCAAGCTGCGCCGTCTGCTAGAGGTGTCGCAAGAGGCCTTGGCGCTCGAATCCGGCTTGAGCCGGACCTATGTCAGCGAAATTGAAAGAGGTGAGCGGAACGTGTCGATCGACAATATGGGAGCCTTGGCTGATGCACTGAATGTGCCCCTCAAGGATTTGGTCGATCCCGCGTATTTCAAAGACGTGAAGAGCAAATTACCGTAACTCCGGAACGGGGGTATTTCAAATACGCCGCCGTATTTCCGTGACT
>NZ_SCTN01000579.1 GCF_004297345.1 Aquabacterium sp.
ACCTGCGGAGACCGGGGACGAGATTTTGAGTCATATCGCACATCACTGCTGTCCGGTTAAAAATCGAACAAAATCAACTGATTCCCGTCGTTCTGTAAATTTTTGTCTATCATTTCCGGCTGTAATGCTTGAGATATAAGGGTTTTCTCGAATACAGAAATCGACAAAATCTGTAATATCGTGTACAGGGATTCCTCAAGCTTCAACTCCTTTTTGATGATGGCGATGAGCACGTAAGTCGAGACGGCGCACCAAATTTGCGTCTTGACCGCATTTTCGCTTGTCCCGAGGAACTTCTTGATGCGGAGGTGCTGCTTGATCCACTTGAAGAACAGTTCCACTTGCCAGCGGCTTTTGTAGAGCGCGGCAATGGTCAAGGGCGGCAGAACGGTGTTGTTCGTCAAAAATATCAGGGTCTTGTCGATCTCTTTGTCGTAGAAGCGGATTCGTCGCAGATTCTCGGGGTAATCCTTGGATGGATAAAAGCCGTTCAAAGCAATCGTCTGATCGCAGATGACGCCGTTTCTCCTGTCGCTCGATGCCGAATAAACGCGGCGGGCATCCATGCCGCGCTTGGCGCGCGTGATAAAAAAAGCACCTGTCTGATGAATCGCATACAGCCGAGAGAAGTCTAAATACCCGCGATCCATCACATAAAAGGCTCCCGCTTCGATTGGCATGATGTCTAGCACGTTAACGTCGCCCATCTTGCCGTCGCTGATGTGAATAAACGTTGGAATATTGCCGCGCAAGTCCAAAAGCGTGTGCATTTTGACGGCTCCTTTGGTCGTACGAAAGGACGCCCATTCGAATAAGCTCAGGCACAAGTCGATGGTCGTAGAGTCAAGCGCATAAACGGTGTTGCTCAGCTCTAAGCCTAAATCGCAATCGGCGTAGAGCTTGCGAGCGCGAGTGATGAGCAAGGCGGCAAGATCCGACCAAATACGCCAATTACGCGATTCGTTCGCGTCCGCCAAGGTGGAACGACGAACCTCGTAACGTAGCCCCATCGCGTACAACTTGTGGCGGTTAGCCGCCAGCGTGACTTCGATATCGCGTAAGCTTTCGCGTCCAGTCAGTTGCCCAAAAGCCATAACGCGAAACTGCTCGGCACAATTCATGCGGCGGACGCCGGAGTTCCCGGCATAGCGCTCTACTATTCGCCCAAAGCTCCTCCATGGAACGAACTCCATGATCTGCGCGAACAGCGTCTTGCCTACATTCATGCCGAATCTCCCAGGGCGTTGACCCAGGGGAATTCCATGAATGAGGAGCGCTGACGCTAAGGGGGCCCTTTGACTTCGCTAGGGGGAGACAGAGACTCCTCTAGGGCGTCCCAAAAATTTCAAATCGACGGCACGCAAAATTGAACGAAATCCCTTGTCATTATTGGGTTTTTTAGAAATGACCAGCGATTTAACCGGACAGCAGTGTTGTTTTTTACATGCTGAATGGCTTGATCACCGCTTATTGATTTTATTTCTAAATTCTTAATTTCCGCGATGTTTTTATGATTAATAAT
>NZ_SCTN01000003.1 GCF_004297345.1 Aquabacterium sp.
CAAGCGATTGAACAAACAGCACCGAGGTCAAGATGCTGCCCACGTAGACGACGAACATCACGGGGTTGCGCCACTGCACCCTGGGATCCAGTTTCTTGAACGCGTCCGCCACGGCTGGCTTGGCCAGTGTGGGATCAAACAGATTGAATGTTGTGCGAGTCATGTTTTGCCTCACTTCCAGAGCATCAGGTGCTCAACGATCGGGCCCAGCGCCAAGGCCGGTACGTAGTTCAACAAGCCCACCAGCAGCACAGTGCCCAGAAGCAGCACCACAAACAGCGGGCCGTGCGTGGGCATGGTTCCCTCCGTGACGGCGATGCGCTTCTTGGCAGCCAAGGACCCAGCGATGGCCAGCACGGGTACGATCACGCCGAAGCGGCCAAACCACATGGCCACGGCCAGCAGCACGTTGTAGAAAGGCGTGTTGGCGGACAGGCCAGCAAAGGCGCTGCCGTTGTTGTTGGCCGCCGATGTCAGGGCATACAGGATTTCAGAGAAGCCATGCACGCCAGGATTGGCAATGCCCGCCCGGCCAGCCTCCGACATCACGGCAATGGCCGTGCCTGCCAGCACCAGCAGAGGCGTGACCAGGATGGCGATCGAGGTCATCTTCATTTCGTACGACTCGATCTTCTTGCCCAGGTACTCCGGCGTACGCCCGATCATCAGGCCGGCGATGAAAACCGCCAGGATGGCAAATACCAACATCCCGTACAGCCCTGTACCGACACCGCCAAATACCACCTCGCCCAGTTGCATGTTCACCAAAGGAACCATGCCGCCCAGCGGCGTGAACGAATCGTGCATGGCATTGACCGCGCCACACGATGCATCGGTGGTGATGGTGGCGAACAGTGCGGAATCGGCAATCCCGAACCGAACGTCCTTGCCTTCCATGTTGCCGCCGGCTTGCAATGTGCTGGGGGCTTGATCAACGCCTAACGCCTTCAACTGCGGATTGCCCATCTGCTCGAAATGCATGGCTGTGATCGCGCCAGCCACGAACAAGACGAACATGGCAATGAGCACGCTCCAGCCCTGGCGCTGGTCTTGCACCATGCGACCAAAGGTGAAGCACAAAGCCGCTGGGATCAGGAAGATGGACAGCATTTGAACGAAGTTGCTCAATGCCGTCGGGTTCTCGAAGGGGTGGGCCGAGTTGGCGTTGAAGAAGCCCCCGCCATTGGTGCCCAACATCTTGATGGCTTCCTGTGAGGCGACAGGCCCCATGGCCAGAGTCTGGGTATCCGTGCTCTTGTCCTCCATGACCGGTTCGCCCTTTTCGTTCTTGACGGGCTGCCCGTCAGGGCCCGATGTGGCTTCCTGGTAATGCACCACTTCCAGCGTCTTGACGTCCTTGTAGGCATCAAAGTTCTGCACGACACCTTGTTGAACCAGGAACAAGCCATAGACAAATGAAATAGGCAGCAAGATCCACAACGTGACGCGGGTAAGGTCAACCCAGGCGTTGCCGATGCTCTTGGCGGTGTGTCTGGCAAACCCACGAATGAGCGCCACGACGACCACGATGCCGGTTGCCGCAGACAGAAAGTTCTGCACGGCCAGCCCCAGCATCTGCGTCAGGTAGCTCATGGTGGTTTCGCCGCCATAGCCCTGCCAGTTCGTGTTGGTCACAAAACTGATGGCGGTGTTGAACGACGAATCAGGCGTAACGTTGGCCATGCCCTGAGGGTTCAGCGGCAGCCAGATCTGCAGGCGTTGCAAGGCGTAAACCGCGAGCACACCCAAGGCATTGAAAGCGAGGATGGCCAAGGCATATTGCAGCCACCCCATTTCTGAATCGGCCTTGACGCCGCAAAGCCGGTAAAGCGCGGACTCTATCCTGCCTGCCAAAGGCAGGCGTCCTTCCATCACCGTGGCGATATAGCGCCCCAGTGGAAATGCCAGCAACAGCAGTACAACGCTGTAGGCGGCGAGCAATGTCCAACCATGCGTGCTCATGAGAAGTTCTCCGGTTTCAGCAAGGCGGCGATGAGGTAGACCAGCAGGCCCACCGAGATCGCCCCGCAAAGTACATAGAGCCAGCTCATTTCGAAGCTCCTCCCAAGAGGGCGCAGCCCTTGGCCATGCCGACAAGAATCAGCAAGAAGCCGGCGCTAAGCGCAATAAAAACGACATCCATGGACGCCTCCTAACGATGAATGAAGCCATCGTAGAAATAGCCGCATCAAGAAGTGGCCAAGTTTTCAAGGGCTGACATCAAGAAAACATCAAGGCGATCACCTTGCCGCCTTGTCTTGACACGAACTAGCATGAGCGAACGCAAGGACTCGACATGCTTCTTGACCATCTGAACGAGCCGCTTCTTTGAATCGACCTGGAAGTCCCGTTTAACCAAGGTGCCGATGGTCAGTCACGCGTGCACGTGGTGAATCTTCGCGCTGGAAATCTTCTCGGGTCACCCCGCCAATCCAAGCGCAAACCCTGAGCACACCCGCAAAGAATGCCAGCAACAGCACGGTGGGGAGCATGTGAAGCAGATCCATGATGTGAACCTCGTTGATGCGACGTCTTCAATATAGGTAGCTTGGTATCAAGATGAGGTCAAGAATTCAGGTGTGGAAGTCTCGTTGAGATGCATGTGCTTGCGCTAAATCTTTATATTTTCTTGATGCCTGCTGCACCAGTCTTACGGCCATCTTGATGCGTGGCCGCCTAACATGGATGTGGCCTTATCGTCACTTGCATACCACCATGGCAGCGTATTCAGATCGACCGGACCCTGACACCTTGCTTCGACGCGTCATCGAGGACGAGGTCAAGGCTCAACGCGGTCATTTGAAGATCTTCTTCGGCGCATCAGCGGGTGTGGGCAAGACATTTGCCATGCTCATGTCCGCCAAAGCGGCGTTGGCGCAAGGCACGCCTTTGATCGTGGGTTTGGTTGAAACGCATGGGCGCGCCGACACCGAAACCATGACGGCGGGGCTGCCCCGTCTGGCACTGAAACAAGTGCCCTACAAGGGCAAGGTGCTCACCGAATTTGACATCGACGCCGCACTGGCATTTGGCGCTGAACACGAGAATGCCCTGGTGCTTCTGGATGAGCTGGCACACAGCAATGCACCAGGCTCCCGTCATCCCAAGCGCTGGCAGGATGTAGAGGAGTTGCTGGCTGCAGGCATTGACGTGTGGACGACGATGAACGTCCAGCATCTGGAGAGCCTCAACGACATCGTCAGCGGTATCACCGGCATCCAGGTATGGGAAACCGTCCCTGACCGCCTGTTCGACCAGGCACACGAGGTGGTGGTGGTGGACCTGCCACCCGATGAGCTGCTGGAGCGCTTGAAAGCAGGCAAGGTCTACCTGCCGGAACAGGCTGAGCGGGCTGCCGGCAGCTTTTTCAGGAAAGGCAATTTGCTTGCGTTGCGTGAGCTGGCCTTGCGGCGCACCGCCGATCGTGTAGATGGGGAAGTGCTGGCTTATCGACGGGTTGCTTCGGTTCAAGCAGTCTGGCCAAACCGCGAGGCGCTATTGGCGTGCATCGGCCCGGGTGATGGTGGCGAGAAGATCATTCGAAGCTGTGCCAGGTTGGCGGGGCAGTTGGGTGTTCAGTGGCATGCCGTGCACGTTGAAACGCCATCCCAATTGAGGCAAGCTCGATCTGTGCAGCAGGCCACGTTCAAGGTGCTTCAACTGGCCGAACAACTGGGCGGCACGATTGCCACCTTGTCTGCGCCAGATGCGGCCTCGGCACTGGTGCGCTATGCGCGGGAGCACAACTTGTCCCGCCTGGTCATGGGCAGGCATGAACGACGCCTGCCTTGGCGCAAGGCGCTCGCCGATCAGGTCGCGGTCGTGGCCGATGACCTGGATGTGCTGCAGGTTTCCTTGCCCCGGGGTTCCCGCGGGGCGGCCTCATCGGTGCCCCTGGACTTGGCGCCTTCCAGTGCCGTCTGGCCCGGCTACGCCGCAGCAGGCGTGGCCTGTATTGCCGCAGCCTTGCTGGCAACCCCCTTGGTGTCTGTGCTGGAGTTGTCCAACATCGTCATGATCTTTCTGTTGGTCGTGGTGGGCGTGGGACTGCGCTTCGGGCGAGGTCCAGCCGTCCTGGC
>NZ_SCTN01000085.1 GCF_004297345.1 Aquabacterium sp.
GCGCGCCGTGCCGCCCGCGCCGCTGCCCCCCATCAACACCCCTCCAGCGCCCGCTGTGGCGGCTCCTGTGGCGCACGCGGCGCCTGCCCCCAATCCTGTCTCGACTGCGCCCAGGTTTGATGCCGACTACCTGGACAACCCGAGGCCCGCCTATCCGCCGATCTCTCGCCATGAGCGTGAGCAGGGCACGGTGAAGTTGAACGTCTACGTTGAGGCCTCAGGCCTGGCCGGCAAGGTGGAGCTCGCCAGCAGCTCTGGCCACGATCGGCTCGATAAGGCCGCGATGGCCACGGTACGCCGCTGGCGCTTCACACCCGCACGACGCGGTGCGGAGGCGGTTGCCGACTGGGTGATCGTGCCCATTGTTTTCAGTCTCAAGGAATGACTTGCCATGAATGAATCACTTGACCTGGCCCATTTCTGGGCTCATCTGGACCTGGTTGCGCGTGTCGTGTTGAGCATCTTGCTGATCGGCTCGGTGGCGTCCTGGTACCTGATCGTGACCAAGAGCATTCAGGGCTACCGGGTAGGCCAGAAGAGCCGCCAGTTTCTGAAGTCGTTCTGGGACGCGCCCAATCTCGATGCCGTGTCTCGCCAGATCAAGACGCAGGGCTCTGCTGACCCCTTCTCGCATCTGTTGCATCACGGATTTTCTGCGCTGGATCACCTCAGCCGCCGTCAGGAGGCCGCCAGCCTGATCGACGCTGGCGCACCCGATGAAATGCTGACGCGGGCCCTGCGCCGTGCCATTGAAGAAGACAAGTCCGACATGGAGTTCGGCCAATCCTTCCTGGCCACGGTGGCATCCAGTGCGCCGTTCGTGGGCTTGTTCGGCACGGTCTGGGGCATCTATCACGCCCTGGCTGCCATCAGCCTGACAGGGCAGAGCACGCTGGACAAGGTGGCGGGCCCCGTGGGGGAGGCATTGATCATGACCGGCATCGGTCTGGCCGTGGCCATTCCTGCGGCCATTGCCTACAACTCGTTTGCGCGCCTCAACCGCAACCTGATGTCACGTTTGAACTCGTTTGCCTATGACGTCTTCAATTTCATGGCCACAGGCATCAAGGCCTCGCCACGCATGAACGACACGGGCAACAGCAGCGACAAGGTCATCGACCTGACGCGCGCTCAAGGCGCTCGCTGAAAGGAGCTCGAACATGGCATTCGGAAGCCTGGAAGGCGAAGAGGACAACGCCCCTCTGGCCGAGATCAACATGGTGCCGCTCATTGACGTGATGCTGGTGCTGCTGGTGATCTTCATCGTCACGGCGCCCATGCTCACGCATGCGGTCAAGGTGGATCTGCCCAAGGCCAGCTCGGCCTTGAACATCACGAAACCCGATCATGTGCAGTTGGCCATTGATGCCGAGAACCATCTGTTCTGGAACGGCGCCGCTGTCGAGATGGACGCCCTCAAGTCGCGCTTGAAGGATGCGGCTGCGGTGCAGCCTCAACCCGAGTTGCACATTCGTGCCGATCGCACCACGCCTTATGAAAAGGTGGCACAAGTCATGTCGCTGGCAGCCAGCGAAGGCTTGAGCAAGATTGGCTTTGTCACCGATCCGGCCTTGGCAGCACCATGAATCAGGTCAACGAACCCACATCCGCACACGACGAGCCGCAGGTGGTGACACCGCTCATTCGTGTCGACAGCAAGCAGCTGTTTGACGGTCAGCGCGAGCTGATCATCCAGCATCTGGGCGAGGAATACCGCTTGCGCATCACCCGCCACGACAAGCTGATTCTCACCAAGTAATCAGGCTCACCTTTTCCTTTTTCCGTTTCCATGCAGCCAGCCAGTCGCAAGCCTCTTGCACGAGCCAGCCAGCCAATTTGACTTTACCTATCAGGATTGACTGACCATGTCTCAATGCAAGAAAAAACGTACCGGCCATCAGAGCCTGTTGCCTTTGGGCGCACTCATGATGGCAGGTCTGGCCCCGCTGTCATCGCCCGTGCTGGCTGAAGAAAGCGCGCCAGCCAAGGCCAAGGAACTGGCGCCCGTCAAGGTGCAGGCTGATGTTGAAAAGCCCGATGGCGCACGAGCCACGACCACGCGCGTGGGCAAGGTGCTGCAGGATCCGCACGACGTGCCGCAGGCCGTGACCACGGTCACCAAGAGCATCATGGAGCAGCAGCAAGTGGGCTCCCTGAAAGAAGCGCTGCGCAATGTCTCCGGCTTGTCCTTCAACGCCGCGGAAGGCGGGCGCTCCGGCGACAACATGAACCTGCGCGGCTTCTACACCTTCGGGGACATGTACCTCGATGGCATCCGCGATACGGCTCAGTACAACCGCGAGACCTTCAACCTGGAACAGATCGATGTGCTGCGCGGCGCAGGGGCGATGCTGTTCGGGCGCGGCCAGGCTGGTGGCGTGATCAACCAGGTCAGCAAGACCCCGCTCAGCCGTGATCAGTACAAGCTCACAGGCAGCATCGGCACCAACAAGTATCAGGAAGCCACGGCAGATCTCAACAAGGTGATCAACGAGCACACGGCCATCCGGGTCAATGCCATGCAACGTGATGAGGGCAGTTGGCGCAGCAACCCCACAACCGGAACCGAGCCTGAGATCCATCGCAAAGGCCTGGCGGTTAGCCTGGGGCTGAATCTCAACACGGACAACCAGTTCTGGCTCAACCACTACACCGCCTATGGTCGAGACAACCCCGACTACGGCAACTCCTTCGATGCCAGCACACGCAAGCCTGGCCAGGCGCTGCCCGCCAGCACCTACTTCGGCAACGAGAAGACCTTTGACGACAGCGACACCAGCATCACGACGCTGGTCAACGAGTACCGCCTGACGCCGAGCACGCAGTTGCGCACGCAGTTGCGCAGCGCCGATTACAAGCGCAGCTACTGGGCCAAGACGCCGAGCCTGACGACCCAGCCTGATGCCGTGGGTGCCGTGGGTGGCAACCAGGCGCGTGTGCTGGACTACCGCACCATCACCCTGCAATCTGACTTGTCCAGCAAGTTTGATCTGGCGGGCATGAAGCATGAGGTGATCACGGGTCTGGAGTTCTTGCGTGAAGACAGCTTCCGCAAAGCCCTACAAAACTTCGGCACCAACACGGCGCCGGATTTCCGCCCCTATCAGGAAGCGACAACTGGCACGGCCACGGCCTTTACCAGCGATTCCTACGCCTACTATGCGCAAGACACGGTGGAGTTCATCCCTCAGTGGAAGGCCACGCTGGGTGTGCGCCGCGATCAGATGGATGCGAAGTACAGCAGTGCCACCTCGCCAAGCCTGAAATACGGCGAGAACAGCTACCGCAGTGCCATTTCCTTCCACCCCAGCGATGACACGCACTACTACCTGGGCTGGAGCGATTCATTCAGCCCCACAGCCGACCTGTATCAGTTGACCGTGACGCCCCTGCCGCCTGAGCGCAGCGAGGTGCTGGAGCTGGGTGCCAAGTGGATGCTCATGGACGGCGATCTGGCCTTGCGTGCAGCCGTCTACCAGGCGACCAAGGATTGGGAGCGCAATGGCGATCTGGAATCCACCGCAGCCGTGCTGACCAAGAAGCGCCGCACGCGCGGCCTGGAGCTGGAAGCAGCGGGCCGCGTGAGCGACGATTGGGAAGTGTTCGCCGGTGTGGCCTTCATGAACGCCAAGATCCTGGAAGTGGCCGAGAACGTCAATGCCACCACGGGCGTGGTCACCTCGGCCAATCCTGAATACGCAGGCAAGCGTGCACGCAACACGCCCGAATACACCTTCAACCTGTGGACGACCTATCAGCTCAACTACCAGTGGAAGGTGGGTGGCGGCGTGGAAGCCAAGGGTGATCGGCAAGCCGTGAACCCCAGTGGCACGGGCGCAGTGCCGACGCTCAATGGCGCGTACTACCCGAACACGGCGCCCAGCTATGTTCGTTGGGATGCCATGGTGGAGTTCGAACCCAACAACAAGTGGCTCTACCGCCTCAACGTGAAGAACGTGTTTGACAAGCTGTATTACGACGCTGTGTACGACAACGGCGGCTTTGTCATCCCGGGTGCACGTCGCACGGTGGTGCTGTCTGCCGAGTACAAGTTCTAAGCCAGGAAAGCCTTGCCATGCTCATCACGATCGACGATGTTCTGAACCCCGATGAGCTGGC
>NZ_SCTN01000086.1 GCF_004297345.1 Aquabacterium sp.
AGTGCAACTGCGGCGGCGGCTTGAAGGGTGTGCTTGATGTTCATGTGATGCTCCCTTCCGCTCAGAACACGAAATCAACCGACAGGCTGATCACGTTGACGACCTTCTTGCTGGCGGTGAAGGCTTGACCGGATGCGGTTGTTGGATCCGGGATCAGGAACGTGCCCACGGAATTGGCGTCTTTGGTAATGCGGTCGAACTGCGCTTTCAAGGCAAGGCCGGAATGCACATCCCAACGTACACCGAGCGTCGATGTTTTCTGATTGACGAATTGAGAGGCCATGAACATGGACACGCCTGCGGACAAATCAGCTACGCCTTGGTTCACTTGACGTGTCAACTCATCAAAATCGGGATCGACGTTACCTGAATTCGCCAATGAATTGGTCTGTACGGGACTGCTAGAGGTTCGGTCCGTCGTCAGTTTGGCATAACCAACATATGGGGTGAACTTACCCACCCGGTAACCAACCAAGCCATACCACCCCGTTGTATCGGCAATGAAGCTCTTGGTTTTGCGTTTGGTGTACTCCAGGCTGGCGACCCAGTTGTCCTGGTCATACCCAAGACCAATGCCCGTGAAAGATGAATCCACGCCTTTGGGATTGAGCAGGTCGCTGACCTGCGCGGCGCCATCGGCATTGGCAAGCGCACCAGGGATGGACGCAGAGATCGCTGCGGATGTGGCTCCGGATGTCGCCCCAGCTGCACCGGGTGCCAAAGCGGCGTACGCCTGTGAACCCTCCACAACGGAATTGGCACCATCGCTCACCAAGCGAGCGGACTCCGAATTGACAGTCAACTTGCCATGGCTTCGCCCAACACGCAACGTAAAGCCATTACCCAGATCCGCCAACACATTTACACCCACGGCTTGTTTGAGGATGATTTCGTCGGTTGGCCCCGTCAACGCCGTGGCGTAATTCGCTTTGGTATTGCCCGTCCAGACAGACGAGGTCAGCGTCGTATTGCCCAGATTCAACTCGTAGGACGCGTCCACGCCCTCGAACTGGCTCACCGGCACCTGCCCATAAACCTCCAGGTTAGGGCGCACCGCTGTGCTCGTGTAGTTCACGTCCCGGAAGTCCGAGATCATGAAGAAGGGTGCCCCCATGCGCCCTGCTCTCAGAGACAAACCAGGCATGGCCTGCCACTTGGCAAACGCCCATTCCATGCTCGGTATGTACTGCCCTTCAGCATCGTACTTGGTCATCACCTGCGCGGTGGCCGAGACAGTGGGAGAGAATTTGTAGGTACCCTGCACGGCCAGCTTGCTGTCTGGATCCGGGCTGGCACGTTTCGTCGCGCCGCCACCCTGGCCTGGGTAATTGAAGATCGCATCGTCGGTACTGGAGCGGGTGATGCCCAGCGTACCGAAACCAGAAAGACTGAAATTACCGTCTGCCGAGTGATAGTCAGCATGGGCACTGGCGCACACAAGCAAGGCTGCCAATGCCACCGATGAAGGACGACGCAAATGGTCTGTCATGACGGGACTCCTTCTGTTGAAGAGCTGAAAGACATCAACCCAAACGAAAAAGGGCACCATGCAGGAGTCCCGCATGATGCCCTTGGATCCTGGCTCGCCAGGCTTATTCCACAGTCAGGACGACCTTGACAGTACTGTCAACCGCGGACTTTTCGATGTAGCCAATGGCATCCACGTTGGAGGCCACGTGCTTCTTCACGTCGGCAGCGGTCGGCACTTCCTTGGGAGGCGTGGCCTTACCAGAGAAGGTCAGACGCGCCCAGGTGGCCTTCACCTGCGCAGACGACTTGCCAGC
>NZ_SCTN01000087.1 GCF_004297345.1 Aquabacterium sp.
GCCGCTTGCATCGCACCATCGTGCAGCGTGTGAGGCAGCAAGATGCAGAACTCTTCGCCGCCATAACGCGCCACGCGGTCCACCTCACGGGCCTGCGCCTGCAAGGTGCGTGAGACCGCGCACAGCACGGCGTCGCCTGCGGCATGGCCCAGGCGGTCGTTGATGCGCTTGAAGTGGTCGATGTCCACCAGCAGCACGGTGTAGGGGTCGCCGAAGCGCTGCAGGCGCTGGTCTTCGCGGTCCAGCAGGTACTCGATGGCACGGCGGTTGAGCAGCCCGGTCAGCGCGTCGTGGTGAGACAGGTGCTCCAGCCGGCGCACCAGGCGCATCACGACGATGTAGCCCAGCACGAAGCTCGCCAGGATCGACATGGCCACGCTGGAGAACACCATGGCGAACTGGGCCGCCTCGGTAGACCATCTCATCCAGGGCCAGTGCACACCGGGCGCTGTGTAGGTGAGGGCAACGAGCCCGAACACGATCACCGCGATGCTCAGCATGCCTGCGTGCATCCAGGCGGTCACGGCGTTGAACTCCGTGCGCAGCGGGGTAAAGGTCTCGCGCGCCGTGCGCCCCAGCGCCCAGGTCATGGCCAGGCTGCTGACGATCACGCCCGTGGCATGCCAGCCTTCGCGCAGGCACACGACCAGGTTGAACAGGGTCACGCCAACGACCAGGATGGTGTGCGCAACATCGGTCAGGCGGATCTTCAGGAAGAACTGCAGGCCGCGGCGCAGCGACACGGCACCCAGCACCACCAGCGAGCCGGCCAGGGCAATGCGCTGATCGGCCGTGCCGACTTCCGGCAGCACCGGCAGGGCCAGGGCCAGCCCGTTGGCCACACTGGCGAGCAGCCAGTGGCGTGCCGCCTTGCGTGAAAGCCCCAACCACGAGCCAGCCACCCACCACATCACCGTCGTCAGACAGTGAGTCAGCAGGATAAAGGCCAGCAACAAATGGCGAGCTTCCATGTGGCGACTTCAGTGATGCAACAGGTAAAACCTCAAAAGACCTGCAAGGAAACAGGACGCGTCAACACGTTTTCGGCTATCCGGGGCCAAAATACAGTTTGATTCGCAGGACCGCTTCTATGCTCATCGACTTCTTCTTCGCTTTGCGCTCCGCCCGGCTGCCGGTCACCATTCCGGAGTACCTCAGCTTGCTTGAGGCTATCAAGAATGACGTGATTGGCCCGTCTGTGGATGAGTTCTATCACCTAGCCAAGATGACATTGGTGAAGAATGAAGCACATTTCGATAAATTTGACCGTGCTTTTTCCGCCTATTTCAAAGGGGTGGGGGACGCCATCGACTTCTCCAAGGACATTCCGCTGGAGTGGTTGCGCAAGCATTTCGAGCGCGAACTGACGCCCGAAGAGAAAGCCAAGATCGAGGCCATGGGGTGGGACAAGCTCATGGATCGCTTCAAGGAGTTGATGGAAGAGCAGAAAGAGCGGCACGAAGGCGGCAACAAATGGATCGGCACCGGTGGCACGTCGCCTTTCGGGGCCTATGGGTATAACCCCGAGGGTTATCGCGTAGGCCAGGACCGTTCCCGCAACCGCAGCGCCGTCAAGGTCTGGGACAAGCGCGAGTTCAAGGACTACGACGATACGGTGGAGCTGGGCACCCGCAATATCAAGGTGGCTTTGCGTCGTTTACGCAAATTTGCACGCCAGGGCGCGGCCGAAGAGCTGGATCTGGATCACACCATCCATGCCACGGCGGCCAATGCCGGCATGCTGGACATCAAGATGATCCCCGAGCGACACAACGCTGTGAAGGTGCTGTTGCTCATGGACGTGGGCGGTACGATGGACGACCACATCCACCGCGTGGAAGAGATGTTCTCTGCGGCCAAGACCGAGTTCAAGCATCTGGAGTTCTACTACTTCCACAATTGCGTGTACGACTTCATGTGGCGCAACAACCATCGGCGCTACACCGAGAAGATCCCGACCTGGGACATCATCCGCAAGTACAACAAGGACTACAAGCTTATCTTCGTGGGCGATGCCACGATGAGCCCCTATGAGATCCTGCAAGCTGGCGGCAGCGTCGAGTACAACAACGAAGAGCCTGGTGCCGAGTGGATCTCGCGCCTGACGCACGCCTTCCCCAATTTCGTGTGGATCAATCCGGAGCCGCAAGGCGTGTGGACCTACCGTCAGAGCGTGTCCATCATGCAGCAGTTGATGGGCGGGCGGATGTTCCCCATGACCTTGCAAGGCCTGGAAGGGGCCATGCGGCTGCTCAGCAAATAAATAGATGATCGGGTTCAAGCCCAAGGGCAACAGGGTGAGCTTGGAGGCGCGGTGGTTTGGCGTGGCCTGCCTGATGGGTGCCAGCCTGCCGTTTACAGCTTCGTCCTGGGCGCAATCGGGCCCGGTGGCGCCAGCCCTTGCGGCGGCCTCTGCGGCCTCTGCCGCGTCCACGCCGTCCGAGCACGATGCATCGGCCGTGGACAACGAACCCGCGGCCAATGCGCCACTGCAGACGGGGGATGCGGCCCGCGCAGAGCGAGGCAAGCCCGTGGTCTGGCAGTTGCAGATCGATGCGCCCAAGCCGCTGGACAAACTGCTGCGCAACTTCCTGGATCTGGCCCGGTTTCAGGAAGAGTCGAACCACGATCAAAGCCTGGGGATCAGGCGCAGCGAGTTGCGTCGCCTGGTGGTGTCCGCGCCGGATCAGGCCAGGGCCCTGCTGGAGGCCGAGGGCTACTTCAATGCCCGCATCGTGACCAAAGTGAGCGATGAGGTTGAAGGCCAGCCGGTCGTCGTGAGCATGGAGGTGGACCCAGGCCCGCAAACCGTGGTCAGCAAGGTGCAGTTCGTGTTTGAAGGCGATCTGGACACGCGCCTGGCCAACAGCGATCCGCTTGCCCAAGCCTTGCTGGACAGGCTGGAGCGCAACTGGGCGCTGCCGGAAGGACAGGTATTCAGGCAGTCTGATTGGTCGGCAGCCAAGAACGGGGCGCTGGCGCGCATGCGGGCAGAAGGCTATCCCCTGGCCAGCTGGAGCGGTACTTCGGTCACGGTTGATGCACAGACGCGTCAGGCCAAGATCTTCCTGGTGGCAGACTCGGGCTCGGCCGTGGCGTTCGGGGATATCCGGGTCGAAGGGCTGAGTCGCCAGCCCGCATCTGCCGTGATCAATCTGGCGCCGTTTCACAAGGGCGATCCGTACAGCGAAAAGCAGTTGCTGGACTGGCAGGAGCGCATCCAGAAACTCAATATGTTCGACAACGTCTTCGTGACGACCGATCTGGATCCGACCCAGGCCCAGGCTGCACCGGTGCTGGTGCAACTGCACGAGTTGCCCATGCAGACGGCCACGACCGGTATCGGTATCAGCAGCAACACAGGCCCTCGCGTGTCGGGGGAGCATCTGTATCGCAACCTGTTCGGGCTGGACTGGCAGAGCAAAGCCAAGGTGCAGATTGGTCGCAAGGAATCAACCGGGCAACTCGATCTGACGTCTCACCCTTGGCCCGGTCATCAGCGTGGGCTGATTTCTGCGCAGGGCTCGTATCTGCTGGATGACAGCGATGCCGTGACCACCAGCCAGTACCTTCGGTTCGGCTTGCTACGTGAGGGCGAACGGCTGGAGCGCACAGATTATCTGGAGTTCCAGCGAGCCGAAGTGCGCTCGTCCGAAGGGCTGGTGGTGTCCAACGCCTCGGCTGTGAGCGGGACATCGCAATGGATCTACCGCGATGTGGACAGCCAGATCCTGCCGACCAAAGGTTCGACCAGCCTGGGGCAACTCACGGGCGGCAGATCTTATTCAGCCCTGGATGAACCTGGCTACTTTGGCCGCGCCTATGCCCGTGTGACCGGCTATCTGCCTTTGTGGTCGCACTGGTATGCCACGGCGCGTGGCGAGGTGGGGCAGGTCTTTGCCCGTGATGCGGTGAGCGTGCCTGATACCTTGTTGTTTCGCGCCGGTGGCGATGACTCGGTGCGCGGCTATGCCTACCGATCGCTGGGCGTGCTCAACGAAGGCGTCGTGGTGGGCGGGCGCTCCATGACAACGGGCAGCCTGGAGCTGGCCCATCCCTTGTCCAGCAAGATGCCCAGCCTGTGGGGTGCTTTGTTCATCGATGCGGGTGACGCGGCCAACCGTTTTGGCGATCTGCAACCCAAGGTCGGTTACGGTGCGGGGATACGCTGGCGCAGCCCGGTGGGGCCTTTGCGCCTGGATGTGGCCTATGGCACTGAGGTGCAGCGTTGGCGTTTGCATTTCAGCGTGGGGATCAGCCTGTGACCGGACTGTTCGTCAAGCTCTTTCGTGCCTTGATGGTCTTGCTGGCCGCCGCCGCTGCGACAGTCGGTGCGCTGTGGGCCTTGGCGCACAACGAAGCCGCTACTTCGCACTTGTTGCCCATGCTGCCGGGCATCAAGGTGTCTGGCCCTCAAGGCGCTTTGCTGGGTGACTTCCAGGCCGCACGCATTGACATCAGCTTGCCGCGTTCCGGGCGACTGACCTTGATCGAGCCCTCATGGCAGCAGTTGCAGCTGGCGCCAGACATGCATGCGGCGTGGCGCTTCGGCCTGGATGTGGCGCAACTCAAGGCTCGCAAGCTGGAGTTGGTGTGGGTGCCCGACCCGGTTGTCAAACCCCTGGTGGCACCCACGGATCTGAGCCTGCCGTTTTCCTTGCGTGTGAAGCGTTTGCTGGTCGATCAGGCGCAGAGCAGCTTGTGGGGTGAGGCCTCGCCACTGCAAAAGCTGGATGCAACTGTGGAGGCGCAGCAGGCTGGCCAGAGGCAGACAACGCATGTGGTCAAGCTGGCTCATCTCGATTGGCTGAACTGGTCGTTTCAGGGCTCGGCGCAGTTGGGGGTCAATCAAGGCTTGCCTTTGGTCGCGGACATCCTGGCATCGCAGGTACAAGCACAAACAGGCGTACAAGCAGGCGCAAAAGGCACGGCGAAGCTCCATGCCCAAGGCCCATTGGCAAGCTTGCAGCTACAAGCCCAGGTGAGTCTTCAGCAAGAAGGCCGAGCCAAGCAAGGTTTGACGCTGGACGGCGAGATCCAGTCATTTGTCGCCTGGCCCGCGTCACGCCTGACGGCTTCCGTGCAGAACCTGAATCTGGCTGATCTGCATGCGAGCTTGCCGGCATCCGTGTTGCATGGGCAAATCAGCCTTCAACCCACGCCCAAGAAGGCGCTTGAGGCCAGGCTGGATCTGCGTAACGAGCAGGCTGGGGCCTGGGATGAACAGCGCTTGCCTTTGCGCTCCCTGCGCGGCCACATGCTGCTGCCCGACGTGCATGCCGCGAAGGATCTGGCGCAGGCCTGGAAGCAGGGTGAACTGGATCTGGTCGCGCAGCTGCCTTCGGTTGCTGGGCACGCGCCCGGTGATCTGGCTGTCAACGGCGGATGGGGTGGGCAGCGCACGCTCCAGGCTCAATGGCGCAAGCTGGAGCCGCAAGCCCTGTATGGCCTGGCGCCAACGCTCCAGCTGGACGGGAGCCTGCAACTCAAGCCAGATTGGCTCAGCGTCTCCAACAAGGAGTCTGCGAGCGATTGGGCGCAGTTGCGATCGGCATTGGGCTTGAAGATGACGGGCTTGTTTGGGCCTTCGTTTTCAAATCGTCCGGCCCAGTCAGTCAAATCAATCAAGTCAAGCAACAAGGCCGACATACCGGTTAGCCTCACGCTTGATGGCCGCTATGCCCCTGGCCAGTTTGAGGTGAGCGCGCTGCGCCTGCAGGCTCAGGCCGCACAAGCTGAACTGCGTGACGCTGTGTTGCGTTGGGCTTTGCTCGGAGCTGGGAAAACGCACGAACCGACTTGGGCAGTCAAGGGCCACCTGAAGGTGCAGGCCTTCGATCCTCAGGTGTGGCTGCCTTGGCCTGCGGGCATGAATGGCCGTAACCAACTGACAGGCGAGATGGACCTGGCGCTGGACGCCAATTGGCGCGGTCAGTTGGACGTGGCCTTGCAATCGAGCCAATTGGGCGGTGTGCCCGTGAATGGCCAGGTGCAGTGGCGCTCGCCGCAGGCGCCGCAGCGCATGTCGCTGGCGCTGGACATGAGTGCGGCCGGCAACCAAATGCAGGCGCACGCTGATTTGCCTTGGCGTGCCCGCGCAGACGGGCTACCGCAGCCTATGCCGGATGCCAACTGGCAAGGTAGCGTTCACGCGCCAGCGCTCCAGGCCTTGCAGGCTGTCGTGCCCTTGATCGGTTTGCGCCAGTTGTCGGGGCTTGTAGAGGGTTCGTTCAAAGGGCGAGGCATGTGGCCGCAGCTCAATACCAATGGGCAGATGTCCGTGTCTCGGTTGCAGTGGGTCATGGCCAACGGTATGCAGATGGGCCTGGCGTCCGGGCAGGCCGACTGGTCGATGGATGGCCAATCACCTGACGCGCCATTGCGGCTGCAACTTGATCTGTCGCAATGGCAGACAGCGCATGTGCTCCTGGACAAAGCGCAATGGCGCGTGGCGGGCAGCTTGCGTCAACACGAGTCGCAGCTCGTTGCCGATTTGATCCACAAGCCACAAGGTGGAGGCAAGACCAGTCAGGTACACCTGTCCACGGCTGTGCAAGGTGGCTGGCAAGCGCAGGCCATGAGCTGGCAAGGTCGCGTCAACGAGTTGGCCATTCAATTGGCCGGACACACCCCTCGCATGCTCTTGCAAGCGCAGCCTTTTGGGCTGACTTGGCGCGATGCCCCCGATGGCCGTTCACTGCGTGTGGATCCCACGGCCTTGACGGTCCTGGGGGCCGACTTGCATTTGAGTCGCTTGAACTGGCAGGCTCCTGCATCGGCAATTGATCCGATTGGTGAGCTGGAGGCCTCGCTGGAACTGGAGCCCCTGAATCTGCCAGCCTTGTTGACCTCCTGGCAACCTCAGGCAGGGTGGGGCGGTGATCTGTTGCTCGGTGGTGCAGTCAATCTGCATCACAGCGCGCGCCAGCCCTGGGTGGTGGATGCCTACGTGGCGCGCCAGTCGGGTGATCTCAGCTTGAGCGAGCCGACCATTCAGGGCAACAGCACGCAAAAGCTGGGCATCCGCGATGCCCGCATCGCCCTGCAGGCCAAAGATGGCGTGTGGACCATGACGCAGCAATTCGATGGCCGTGTGCTGGGTGTGCTCAAAGGCCGGCAGATGGTGCAGGCACGTTCTGCCGATGTATTGCCCCAAGCTGGCGACCCTTTGTCAGGCGAACTGGACATGCAGATTGCCAATCTGCGTCCATGGGGTACCTGGGTGCCAGCGGGTTGGCGATTGACCGGCCAGATGCAGGCCAAGGCCGTGCTGGGTGGTACGTTGGGGGTGCCGCACTACACCGGGCAGATCAAGGGACAGAGCCTGGGCCTGGGGCAGGCGCTGATGGGCGTGAACCTGACGGATGGGCAACTGCTGGTTGACCTCGAAGGTGCGCACGTCAAGCTGACGCAGTTCACGGCGCAGTCTGGGGCGCAAGGCGGTCGCATCAGTGCGCAAGGAGAGGTCTTGCTCAGCGAGTCGCCCCAGGCGCAACTGACTGTCAAGGCGGAGCGCTTTGCCTTGCTGCAGCGTGT
>NZ_SCTN01000088.1 GCF_004297345.1 Aquabacterium sp.
CGTCGTTGCCACTATTGCCATACAGGCGATCTGACGCGTCGCTGCCGGTCAGCACATCATTGCCATCTCGGCCCATCATGAACTCGGCGGGTTGCGATGCGCTGTGGGTATCGGCTTGTGCCGTGCCAACCAGCACCAGCGTGTGCTCCAGGTTGATCGCCAAGGAAGAGGTCGCCGTATCGCCGTCCTTGTCGGCCAGCGAGAAGGTGACGGTCTCCGTGGCGGCGCCTGGCAATTGCCCTGGTGCACCATAGGTGTAGGCACCCGTGTTCATGTCCACTGTCAGGTCACCGCCAAGCACCGTGTGGACCGTGATCGATGGCGTGGCAGCGCTGTAGTGGTGGACAACGCCATCAACGGTCACGCTGTCGACGTGACCAAATCCATCGGCGCCCATCGGCGCCGTGGCCTTGCCACTGGTCAGGAAGTTGCCGCTGATGGTCTCGCCGTAGGTACTCGACAAGGCGGTATCGAGCTGATCCAGGCTCGTGACCACCGTGCCATTGAGGTTCTCGCTGGTCTGGCCGTCATAAGCCACGGGGTGCAGGTACGGCGCTGTCACGCCCGTGCCCAGACCAATCGCGTAGCTCTTGATCTGATTGGCGTTGAGGAAGGTTTGCCAGGCGGCCTCTTCCGTGGTGTCGATGCCATCGCCCAGATTGGTCTGCGTGGTATTGCCGTTCTGGCCATTCACGTTTGGCGTCGGGTTGGCGCTAGACAAGGTCGGATCGCCATCAGAGAAGAAGTAGGACACGTTCTGTGCGCCCGCTATCTTGCCTGTACCTGAGTTGAAGGCGGTCTGAGCCTGGGTCAAGGCGTAGTCATAGTTGGTGCCGCCATCGGCCGTGACGGTCGCCAGCAGGGCCTTGGCTTGCGCCACACTCAACCAGTTGGCACCCTGGGTCTGGGCATTGGTGTTGAACGTGACCAGACGCACAGACACGCCGCCCAGGTCGTCGTACTTGTCGAGCAATTTTTCAATGGATTGAACAGCTGCTTCCAGGCGCGTCAAACCTGCAACGCCGCTGGCATTGGCCATGCTGCCGGAGTTGTCCAGCACGATCATCAAATTGGTATCGAGCGTGTTGAGGTTCTCGACGATGGTCGGCCCCGCGACTGGTGAATCGTCTTCCACACTGACAGCAAGCTGGCCCAACCCCACCTTGCCTGTGGAGTCCAGCACCTTGACGCCAAAGTTGATGTCTTTGACATCTTCGCCCGCACCCGGATGCTGGATGGCTTGCAGCAGGTTGAAGGTGTAGTCGCCGGCCTTGGTCACCGAGATCGTGGCCACGGTAGCCGCACCAGTGTCCGTGCCATCTTTGCCGATGAGGCCGCCAGCGTTGTCGCTGCTCCAGACCACGGTCTTGCCCGCTGCGGTGATGAGGCTGTCGCTCGGAGCGGTCAGTACCAGGCCGGACACGGTCGCCCCCCCGGTGGTGGTCACGGTAATGTGGCCTGTGCCGGAGGTGCTGTCTGTGGTGTCCGCGTCAGCCGTGGCACCAGTGGTGTCCTTGTTCCCACCCGCCAAGCCTTCTTCAGATACATGGGCATGGGTGGCGGTCAGCGTTGGCGCCCCCGCTACCGGTGCGTTCAATACAAGGTGGAGTTGCAGCGATGAGTTGACGACGTCGCCATCGCCGTCAACCATGCTGTAGCCGATGGTCTCGCTCTGGCTGTTGGCCAGGTGATCGGGTGCCTTGTAGGTATAGCTGCCAGTCGAATCCACGGTGAAGGGGCTGCCCAGCGGCGTGGTCACCGACAAAGTCGGGTGAGCCGCATCGAAGGTGTAGACGACCCCGCCCACCGTGATCGAAGCCAGGTGGCCGCCGTCAGCGCCCAGCGCCGCACCGCCCACATTGCCCGATGCAAGGATCTGCCCGGTGACCGAACCTGTCACCGTACCAGACAGGGTACTGTCGAGCTGGTTCAGGTTGCTCACGACAATACCGTCTTGGTTCAACGCGAACTGGCCGTTGTAGGCGATCGGATTGAGATAGGTCTGGGCCACGCCCGTGCCCAGGCCGATCGCGAAGGCGTTGATCTGGTTGTTGTTGAGGAAGGTGCTCCAGTTGCTTTCCTCGGTGGTATCGATGCCATCACCCAGATTGGCCTGGGTGGTGCTGCCATCCTGGCCATTGGCGCCCGATGTCGGGTTGGTGCTGGACAGTGTGGGATTGCCATCCGAGAAGAAGTAGGCCACGTTCTGCGCACCGGTGATCTTGCCGGTTGTGGTCTCGAAGGCTGTTTGCGCCGTGGTCAGTGCGTAGTCATAGTTGGTCCCACCCGTTGCCGTGATGGTGGCCAGCTTGGCCTTGGCGTCAGCCACGCTCAGCCAGGAGCTACCGACAGTTTGCGCGGTGTCAGAGAAAGTCACAAGACGCACAGCCACTGTGCCGAGGTCGTCATACTTGTCCAGCAGTTTTTGCATGGACTGCACAGCGGCCTGCAAACGCGACAGATTGCTGATGCCGCTGGCATCGTTCATGCTGCCAGAGATGTCCAGCACGAACAAGAGGTTGCTGTCCTGCACGCTGAGCGTATTGCTTTGCGCAGCAGGTGCGCTGGGAGCGTCGTCTTCCACATTGACAGTCAAGGTCGATGTGCTGGTTGCCAGGCCATCGCTGACCTTGACCGTGAAATTCATGCCCAGGCTGTCTTCGCCTTGCGCAGAGTGCTTGAGCGAAGACAGCAGCGTGACTGTGTACTGCCCAGCGTTGTCGATCGTGGCAGTCAGGACGGTCGGAGCACCGACTGCGGTGCCGGCCTTGCCGATGAGGCCGCCCTGTCCGTCGCTGACCCAATTGATCTGCGTGCCATTGGTGGCATAGACCGGCGCAACGGGCGCGCCCAGGCTGACAGAGAAGGTGCTCGAGTCAGGATCGGTGATGGCAATCTTGCCACTGATCGTTGTGGCGTCCGTTGTATCGGGGTTACCTGTGGTGTCCTTGACGCCGCCGGGCAAACCCTCTTCAGACAGGTTCACCGT
>NZ_SCTN01000004.1 GCF_004297345.1 Aquabacterium sp.
GGCGCCCGCACGGGACGCCATTGCCTTGTTCTCGACCCCTGACGGGTCGTTCACACTGATGCGGTACCGCCCCATCGTCGGGGGCTTTGAAGCGTATGACGAGCGAGGCCGCGTGCTAGAACGCGACCGCCACGGCCTGGAAATCCAGGCCTCTTTTGTTGTGCTGGTGCGGGAGAACGCCTAAACCGGCACGGCATGCTGGCCCTGAAGCCGCATGTCAATGCGCACCTCACTGAAGGGGCAGGCCACCGCGCCCATGTCATCACGCTGCACCAGGCCCAGTTCGGTCAGGACTTCAACGTCCTCATGCACACGCTTGACATCGCGCCCCACACGCCTGGCCAGCTCACGCACGCCAACGGCGCCGGTGCCCTGCGATTGCAGCACCTGCAGGATGGCCCAGCGCTTTTCTGACAGTCGCCCGACGAAGGCAATAGCGTGCTGGCCTTGCAACTTGATGGTCAACGTTCGACCGTCAGGCTGCGCAGCCATGCTTGACCTCCAGCGGCAGTGCGCCGTTTGCCTTCGCATCGAGCACGACGATTTCCACCATGGAGCCGTCCTCTGCGTAACTGATGTGCGTGTTCCAGTTCTGCGATGACTCGCGCACGATGGGCTTGTCAGACAGCCGGATGACCAGCGTGTCGTCTTCGTCGAAGTAGGTGGTCTTCATGAGGCTCATCCTTCCAGTGTGAAATGGTGCATCACCGTCTTGACCACAACGCAGTCTTCCAGCACCAGCACGGCACAGACAAGGTTGTCGTCTCGATCTTCAAAGGCCTTGAACGCCCACAGGTGGGTGTCGTCTTTGTAGCGCAGCGTGCCGGCATCAATCACTGACAGCAAATCCGCCTCGCTGATGTGACGCTCCGCCATGCGTTGTTGCGCGTGGCGCGTGATCACGATCGGCTTGTTGAATCGGCTGCTTTGCATGTTGGCAATTATGCCAACACTGCGTGAAGTTCGTCAACGTGGAACCTAAAAGTTAAAAATATTTTTAAGCAAATCTACCTTTTAGTTGACTGCAAATAGACTTTTTGGTCTACTTCAAGCCAGCACAACAACCGCCAATTGCGGTCAGGGGTTGAAATGGACCAAATCAGCCAAGTGCAGACGCCTGCACAAACAAGCCACAGGCTCCCGATATCTATGCTGGGCCGAGGGACGCTCTATCGCGCCATCGTTTCTGTCCCAGACGCGATGGCATCTGTCGAAGGGGAAGAGAGAGTTGTCTTCTTCGAAGCGGATTTCACCTGCAAAGCGTCAAGCCAACTGGAGTTCATCCTGCAAGACCTGTGGCAGGTCGATACAGAAGGCTGGACAGAACAAGGTCATATCTATAACTACGACTTGGTAAGTGCACGGCTGCGTGAAGACCACTCCGACGGGGAGCTTCATGTGCTTGCCGTTGGTTGGGGTGGAGACAGCCCCTGCGCGATAGGCGTGGATCGCGTCCACTATGTCCAGCGGTCACGGGCCGACCTGTTTGTATCCCCACGCGTCGCACGGCGGATCCACGAACTGTTCGATGAAATCGAACGACTCCGCGCCGCTGAACCCGCGCGGAGAGCTGCTGCGACGTCTATTTCAGAGGCGTCTGCAGCAGATGTTGGTCTGTTGACTTGCAATCGCGCAGCCAATACAGCACCCACCCCTCAAGCGAACCCTTCGGCATCCACGATGCCCGAGGCCTCGGAAACGGCTGATCACGCTGGTCATCCCACGGACAAGCCTGCACGCTGCGCTGAAGCGCAAACGCAACCAGTTCAGGGCTCGCCTCATCTGCCATGAGCTTGTGCTGCCCGTTGTAGGCAGCCCCTCTACCCGTGGCCGGATCGAACAGCACCTCGTACGGCCGTTTCTGCACGTCTGCGTAGGACATATCTCTCATGGCAATCCTCATTCACCTGGTAGGCAAGCAGGGCACAGGTAAGTCCGCACTTGCTCGACTGATTTCAACCGGCCTAAACGCCGAAGGTTTCAACAGTCGCGTGTACGACTGGGAAGAAGCTCTCTACGTCACGAACAATGATATCCGCGCCCAATACCCGGGCGACAAGGACTTCGTCATTGTTGAGGCGCTGGAGATTGACCACCGACACAAGGACCTGCAAGGCGCCGACAAGGTGCTGCACGTCACCGTGCCGCCATCTACGGAATGAGGATGGCGATGCGCAAACACTACCAACTTCGATCCTTCACGCGCCGACTTGAAACAGTGGCGTGGCGCGTCGTGCTGCTGGGCATCGCCGTGGCGATCAACGCCGTCCTCTTCTGCTACGACCTGTGGGAGGAGTTCGGCCATGCTGCGAATTAAGGCGACCATCACCACCCATGATGGGCTGCGCGTGCGCCTCACGTTGGACAACTCCACGAAGAAGCGTGCGCTGTACCACGTCAACGAGGTGTACCCCAACCACCAGTCGGTTCAACTGACTGTTGTTCGCCAGGCGCGCAAGGAGGCCACATGCTGAGCCGCGCCTTGCAGCAGTGCAGACGCCTGTACACCTCAGTTCTGTGCCTGTACCTGCGCTTCCTGCAGGCTGAAGCACGCAAGGATGCCAATGCGCTGGAGTCGTCCATGGGCATGGCCCTGCAGGTCTCTCCCGCATATCGGCAATACCTGCTCAACCAGCTTGCTCTGACGCGCAGCCACATCTCGCGACTGGAGGCGCGCATCCGCGCACTGAAAGGGCAAGCATGAGCAGCCCTATCAAGCCTACAGATGGAACAAACGAGGTGCGCATCAGCGGCACGCTGTACGAGGATGCCCGGTTCTTCTGCACTGCCGGCGGACAGCCTCAGCCCGTGCTGCAGATGATCGTGCTCACATCCACTGGCCTGCCCTACTTCGTCAAGCAGGTGTTTGGCACCGATGGTGCCGATCACTACATCGCCGCTGCTAAGGCCAGGACGCTCAAGAAGGGGCGCCACGTGCAGGTCTACGCGGCAGGCCTGCGCGCCCAAAGCGACCACGGCATGGCGGGCCTGCTGGCCCTTGGCGTGTCGGCAATCTTCTCCACCGAACCTCCCCATCACCAACCCCGTGGCGATAGCGAAGCCACGCCCACAGGAGCTTTGTCATGCTCAGCGACACCACAGTGATCAGCGCGCCTGCAGGCCGCTATGAGGTCCAAGGCCAGCGCTTTGAGATCCTCTTCAATGACGGTTCAACCATCGGCCTGCATCCGGTCTTGCGCGATGGCTCTCAACAGATGTTCTTGCGCGCATTGCGCCATGGCTCCTGCAGCCTGATCGTGTTCGATCTGCGCGACGTGTGCAAGGAGCTGGACGCGGAGATCCGCAAGACGCATGAGCGCGATGTGCCTGGCCTGGTGTTCTACACCCTGCGTCAGAAGTTCTGCTCTGCTGCCGCCTGCAGCGCTTCCATGATGTCGCTCCCGATCGACATGCTGGTTGACCAAACCGTGCGGGAGGCGTTGGCTGCATGACCTGGTTCCTCACATCCAAGGGCACGACCATCGACCTGGCATACATCAATCCTGATGCCATCGATATCACCGACGTAGCCCACTCGCTGGCGCATATCAATCGATTCAACGGGCACGCCATCCGGGCCATCAGCCAGGCGGAACACAGTCTGGCTGTGCTGGAAGTCATCCGGCGCCACTTCAACATTCAGGACCCGGCCGTTCAGGCTGCAGCGCTGCTCAGCCATGGGCATGAGTATCTGACCGGGCACATCAGCCGGCCCATGAAAGAGTTGATCGGCTGCACTGAATGGGATGTCATCGAGGCGCGCATTCAGAAGCAGTTCCTGAGCCGATTCGGCCTGACAACGGCGTTTCACACCTTCAGCGGCCAGATCTGGGCCGCCAACCAATACGCACTCAGCGTCGAGCGCGAACAGCTCATGCCGGCTGACGGCGAGACCTGGCCATGCCAGATCAAGTACCCAGCCTCCGCCGTTGACTGGCTCCGTTTCAACGACTGCAGGATCTCTTGGCGCCCTCCCCTGTACTGGGCCAGGCAGTTCCTGGACGAATACCACCACCTCACGCGCCGAATGAACGAGCGCCTTTCCATGATCGCCCCCGCCATGGCCATCCAGGCCGGAGACCACCAATGACCGCACCATCCAAGCTTCAACCCAAGTTCACCCGTATCGGCGGCCTGCGCCGTGAGCCCTGGCGCGTGCTGCACGACTCCCCCACGCAGCCGCGCACGACCTATCCCCAAGCAGCGCTGGACAAGCTCACAGAAGGCATCCGCGTGAACGGCGACATCCTGCAGCCGCTGATGATCCGCAAGTTCCTGCCACCCGGCATTACTGAATGGAAGCCTGAATTCGGCTA
>NZ_SCTN01000089.1 GCF_004297345.1 Aquabacterium sp.
GCTGTGCCACCAGGACGTCTACTTTCCCAAGGGATTTGGCCAACGCCTCAATGCACTGCTGTCGACCATCTCTGCCGAAGCCCGCCCCAAGACCCTGCTGGGCTTCATCGGCATGGGTGTGAACCGCCAGACCGAGCAAGCTGAAGCCGCCGGCTTCGTGATCGACCGCGTGAACTGCGCCGACCACGCCGAGTCGGACGCCGTGGTGTCGATTGACGAACTGGCCCTGGTGATTGCCAAAGACTCCTTGCATCAGATCGACCCGCACATCGGCTGGCATCTCTGGGCCACGGACCTGTGCCTGACGTCGATCTGCACGCACCGCGTCTTCCCCCGCATCGTGCGCATGCCCTTGTTCCACAACACGCAAAGCGGTTGGCAACTGCCTGAATCGTTCTACGACTCGGCTGAGTACATCCTGCAAAAGCATGTGTCCTTCAACGCCATCCACTCGCTGTGCGGCGTCATCGACCAGGGCTTCGTGGCCCAACACCGGAGCGCCAAGCCATGACCCAGATCACCACACTGATCCCGGCCTACAAGAAGGAATACCTGGGCCCGTTGTTTCTGGCGCTGCGCCGCCAGAGCTTCAAGGACTTCAAGGTGATCGTGTCTGACGACAGCCCCGGCGGCGTGATCACCGACATGATCCGCAACCGTCACTGGGGCCAGCTCACCGACGAGTTGAACATCACGGTGGTACGCGGCCCGCAGAATGCCCGACGCAATCATGAGCAATTGCTGGACCTGTGGGCCGGCAGCACGCCCCTGGTTCACTTCAATCTGGATGACGACCTCATCTACCCCGAGTTCTACCGTACGCACGTAGCAGCCCACGTAGCGGCCCCCTGCTGTGCCTCGGTCAGTCAGCGCTGGCTGAGCCATGACGATGGCGTACCCGCCTGGACGCTGCCCCTGCCCGACTTCGTGCACGAGTGCAACGGCCACGTGCTGCAACCGACCACCGAAGAGCTGTTCAACAGCACCGTGGGCACCTGCCAGAACTGGTTGGGCGAGCTGAGCAACATGGTGTTTTCGGCAGAGGGCGCGGCCCTGTATCCTCGCCCGCCAGCCAAGGACCTGAGCTACTACGGCTTGCTGGATGTGGGGGCCCTGCTCGCCGCCAGCCAGCATCTGCCCGTGACCTTCATCCGGGAGTACCTGGGTGTGTTCCGCCAGAACGAGCAACAAACAACCCAGGTCAGCACCTACAGCCATGGTGGCCGCGTGGGCTTTCTGGCCTGGGTGACCTATGCCCTGGCAGCATGGCGGGACGGCCACATCAACCCCGAAACAGCTATAGGCGCCATCGGGACGGCCACACAGCGCATCGTGCACCACTTCAGCGAGGACACGGTCATGGCGGAATACTTCCACATCCTGGACACCCAGGCCGGCTCGCTGGACCAGCTCTACCTGGCCTATCGAACGTTCTGGCTGAAGCTGTTGGCGAGCAACCCTGGCACGGCAGCTGGCCTGCAAGAACCGGCCAAAGCGCCAACGGGCGCGAGCAGCCAGAAGAACGAACTGGCCGACGCCACGATCTGATCGGGAACCACGCGCATGAACACCCAGCCCCCCATCTATGTCACCCAGCCGGACTTGCCCCCGCTGGAAGAGTTCATGCCCTATCTCCAGCAGATCTGGGACAGCAAGATCCTCACCAATGGCGGGCCCTTCCACAAGCAACTGGAAGCCGAACTGGCCGAGTACCTGGGCGTCAAGTACATCTCGCTGTTCACGAATGCCACGATCGCCCTGGTCACGGCGCTGCAGTCCCTGCGCATCAGCGGCGAAGTCATCACCACGCCCTACTCCTTCGTGGCCACAGCGCACTCGCTGCTGTGGAACGGCATCAAGCCCGTGTTCGCCGACATCGATCCGAACACCATGAACCTGGATCCGGCCCGCATCGAGGCCGCCATCACGCCGCAGACCACGGCCATCATGCCCGTGCACTG
This sequence comes from Aquabacterium sp., assembly GCF_004297345.1. Classification (GTDB taxonomy): domain Bacteria; phylum Pseudomonadota; class Gammaproteobacteria; order Burkholderiales; family Burkholderiaceae_C; genus Aquabacterium. The sequence goes on from NZ_SCTN01000089.1 coordinate 1,962, forward strand.
CTATGGTCGCCCGTGCGATGTGGACGCCATCCAGCGCATTGCCGATGACTACAACCTCAAGGTCATCTATGACGCGGCACATGCTTTTGGCGTGAAACAACATGGCCACAGCATCTTGCAGCACGGCGACCTGTCCGTCTTGAGCTTCCATGCAACCAAGGCCTTCAACACCTTTGAAGGCGGCGCCATCATCAGCCCGGACGCCCGCACCAAGCAGCACATCGACCATCTCAAGAACTTCGGCTTCGTCAACGAGACCACGGTCGTCGCCACAGGCATCAACGGCAAGATGAGCGAGCTCAATGCCGCGCTGGGCCTGCTGCAGCTCAAGCACGTGGGCAAAGCCATTGCGCGCCGCCAGGAGATCGATGCGCTTTACCGCGCGCTGCTGGCCGATGTCAAAGGCATTCGCGTGCTGACACCGGCAGCCGATACGGTGGCCAACTACTCCTACTTCCCCATCCTGGTCGAGCCGGACTATCCGCTCAGCCGCGACGCGATCTACCAGCAGATGAAGGATGCCGGCATCAACGGCCGTCGCTACTTCTACCCACTGATCTCCGAGTTCCCGATGTACCGGGGGCTGCCTTCTGCCAGCGCGGCTCAATTGCCCGTGGCCAAGGAGATTTCGTCCAAGGTCATCTGCCTGCCGATCTACCCTGCGCTCAGCGACGAGGATGTGCACCGGGTTGCCAACCTGATTCGCCAGGCGGTGATGCCTCAGCTTGCCGAGCCCGAAGTCAGCCACCAAAACGATGTCGCGGCAGCCGGCGTTCACTGAACTGCACTTCAATAAAAAAGAGCCCGCTTGATGCGGGCTCTTGTCTTGGTGCGTGTTGCTGCCGTTTGATCACACCAGCACACGGCTGCGCATCTTGAACAGGGGGCGATTCATGAACTCACCGATCTGGTTGTTGCGAGGCAGGTTGTCTTCGCTGATGGGCTCGTATGCACGCGTCACTGGATTGGGCACCGTGACCTCTTCGATGATCCAGCTGTCACCCACGCCTTGCGCGACAAAGTCGATCAAGGCAGCCTTTTCACCACCTTCGAACAGGGGGCAACGCACATCACCCTTCCAGTTGAAACCCAGTTGCAAGACCAGCACGCGGGTCAGCCCGGCCATGTGACGCAGGCCCTTGAGCATCTGCTCGCGAGCAGCGTCCACGCTCAGGCTTTGATCACCGAAGTCATCACCCAGGTGGTGCAACACATTGAGGCAATAGGTGACATCGAATGTTTCGGTGATGGGCGACAGGAAATCGAAATAACAGGCGTTCATGTCGAGACGGTCAGACAGGCCGGCCTGCTCCGCGCAATGCGCCACGAATGCCGCATGCTCCTGATTACCCTCATAGCAGGTCACATGCCGTGCGCCACCATGAAGGGCCCCGAAGCTGAAATAGCCCGTGTTGGCGCCAATGTCCAGAACGCGCGCGCCCAGCAAAGGCAAGGCACGATCGAAATAGGTCTGGCGCTCCAGTTCCAACTTGCCTGCGGGCAGATCACTGGTATCGCCCAGCAATTTGGCCACAGAAGGGTGCACCAGTTGATAGTTCGAGTGCTTGCTTTGCTGGCGATAGAGGTCTTTGAGAGAAGGCGTCGAGGGCATGGTGATCTCGTCCGTTCAGATGGAGTTTCAGTAGCAGGCTTGCAGCGCGCGGGTATCGTCGCGCGCGTAGACGTCATGGGCCAACAGGCGTCGTTCGCGCGCCCTTGCATCCAGCGCCAAGCCTGCAGGATGCACGACGACGCCGGGCTGTTGCGCCCCATAAGCCCAGGCATAACAGGCGTTTTCCGGACGCTGCGCAACGATGGCAGGGGTATCGAAACCCTGCTCGCGCGCGAACAAGCTCAGAATGTCAGGGCAAACATCCAGCGCCAGTTGCAGCGGTCCCCAGAAGCGCGGGTTCACTTCGATGTAGTGGAGGCGGCCTTGCGCAGCGATGACCTCCAGCATGAAGGCCCCGTGGTAACCGCGCTCGTGCAGACCACGGAACAAGCTGGCTTCATCCAGTCCTGGATTGGCACACGGTTGGGCCAGCACGATGGATTTGCCGCCACCTTGCTGCATCAGGTTGACCTGCCAGAAAGAGGCAAACTCGCCATTGCGGGCCAGATAGGCGCACAGGTAATGGCTCTGCCCTTTGATGAAATCCTGCGCGAAGTAGCTGCTGCGATCGAGAACAGACAGCGCGTGCTGCAAGTCCGTAACCTCAGGGCACAGCACCGGATACAGCACACGCCCTGCACGCACGTTCTCACGCGGCTTGAGGACACAAGGCGCGTGCCATTGCCCATCTGGCTGTGTGGCCGGGAGTTGCAGATCCGCGCACAAGCCCGTCATCAGGGCCTGGCTGCTGTGCTTGCCAGTCAGCGCTTCATAGATGGCGCGATCGGGCAGCCCGATGTGAAGGCCGCAACCGGCCAGCGCCTCGCGATGCGTCAGCACGAAGTGATTGATGAACTCGGTGGTGGGGCAATAAACCAGCTCACCGCCCAGGCTGCCCGTCAGGAGCCGCAGCCATTCCACGGTCACGACCGCGTCCAGGCGATTGAACGCGACTTGCGAGGCCCACTTTGTCCGGTGAATGGCGTCAGCCTTGCCTGCCGCCACGATTACAAAGGGCAAGGCCACCTGCTCGAAGAACCGGCACAACGCCACCACGGCGCGGTCGTTGTGGCCGGAAAAAAGCAGGAAGCGACGCTCAGCCATGAAGCACCTCAGGCGACCAGTCTGGCCGATGGCTCTGGCGCCAGTTGGGGCAGATCATCGGGCACAGAAAAATCGGCTTGCATGGTGCGCGCCAGGGTGCGCTCATGCGCCGAAGTTTCCACCTTGACCAACAGTACATTCATGGTGGCAGCCTGCTCTCGATCGCACACCTCGTTGCGCTCATTCATGTACTCGAAGCGATCAACATGGAAACGGTGCTCGAACCAGCCGATCTGCCAGAACAGTTCGCTGAAGTAGAGCCAGGTCTTTTCATTGAAGGCACGGCGATGACTTGGATCCTGCCAGGTGCGCATGGCCTGTTCGTGGGCGACCTGGACGATCAACTTGCCATGCGTCTTGAGCATGGCCAGGCAGTTGCTCATCAGCATAGGCAGGTCAGTGGCCTGCTCCAGGGCCGTACTGGCATAGATCAGATCGACACTAGCGGGCTGCACATCAATGGGGCCGGCCTGGGGTGTCTCGCCAGTAAAGGGCAGGCCAATGGGCTGGGACAGATCACCGATCACATCAGGCTGCGCCATGTCCGTGACGTCCACATTCAACCAGCCTGGCAGATAGTCATTGCCCGATCCCACGTGCACCCGCGTGGGCTGCCACGGTTCAGCAGAACGACGCGCCTGATGCTCGCGGCCAAATCCCGCAGCAAAGGCAAGCAAGTCGGCGTAAGCCTCGACCGGATCAGCGGTCTCAAAAGCCTTGACCGCGGCACGCGCTTCTTCAAAGAACGCAGCCGTGCCAAAGTAATCACCAAAGTAGGATTCCAGTTGATCCTCGCCCAACCACAACACACTGTCTTCGAACGAAGCATGAGGGCGGGTTTGCTGGCGGCGCTCCGAAATGACCGGCGTGCCCAATGACAAGCAGTGCGATACACGTGCCTGCTCGAAACGGCTGCTCTCGTAGAAGTGGGCATTGAACACAGCTTTGGCTTGCACGATATAGGCATCGCGTTCAGGGCCATACAAGGCACCATCGAACATGCTCACCTGCACCCCCGTTGCCTCGATGCGCTGGATCATCGCGCGCCTGCGCTCGTTCATGCTGCCGATGAACAGCAGATCAATGGGGCGATCCTCCAGCGCGATGGGCTCGGCCTGCTGCAGATAAGGTGCATGCAGGAAAGGCACAACCATCACCTCATCAGGATGGCTGGCATACGCCGGGATGTTGTCGTGATCGTAATCCGCCACCGCGGATGTTTTCAGCAAAGACAGATAGTCGCGCGACACCGCCGCACCGCCCTGCCCGAGTTGCTCCAGGTTGACGAACACGCAGCTATAGCGCGTTCTCA
>NZ_SCTN01000090.1 GCF_004297345.1 Aquabacterium sp.
CGTGGCCGCAGGCAGATCGGGGTTGCGCAGGCTGATCACGATTCGTTTGCGCAAGTCCAGGCCATCCATCAGCGGCAAAATGTGGTGCTTGAACAGCCGCAAGAAGCTGCCATCGGCCAAGGCTGCCTCCAGTCCCCGTTGAAGGTCCGCGCCCAATTCTGGTCGGTTCTTGCTCACAAAAAAGTAGAAGGCGGCAGGGTAGCGAATCACAATGGCGTCGTCGATCACCAGTGGCAAGTCCTTGTGTGACTGCCACTCGTTGCGCACTTCCATCACCGAGCGCGGGAAATAGTCGATACGGTTGGACCCCAGTTGCTTGAACAGCCCTTCGTACGTGGGTGAGGCCACCACGTTCAGACCGTTGGCCTTCAGTACCGCCGTATCCGGCCAGTCGTGCATCTGACCCGCGCTGTACTGCGCCAGGGCGGGCAGATCCTTCACCGCACCGAATACTGTGGCCCGTTGGGCGTTGAGCAGCGCCACACGCCAGCCAATCAGTCCTCGGTCGATGGGAATGCGCACGGGCAACAACTGCTTTTCCCGCTCCTGGTTGGTCATGACCCAGATGACGTCAAGCGTGCCGGTAGCAGCGGCCAGTTCGGCGATGGCGCGGCTTTGCACCATCACGCTGGAAGACTGCTTGAGTTCGTAAGGCTTGCCGGATCTGGACAGCGCCAGGCGCAGCACCTCCAGCACATATTGCAGTTGCGGGTCGTTTTGCGCCTGATGGCGGGGATAGATCACCAATTGCGCGCAAGCGCTTGCCCAGCTGAACAGCAGGGCAATGGACATCAGCCAAGGCTTCAGGATCCGGGGCATGGCGCATATCGGTAGTGGTTCAAGCACAGCACCTTACATCCCCCTCGTCCAGGCAGGCAAGGGCGGGGGAATACACCACGACCATCCGCGACCCGGATAACGGACAATGAGTTGGTTTGCGTCCGCACCAGTTTCGAGTCCGTTTTCAAGATGTCCCATACCCGTTACGAGGTGAGCTTCACCGGCAATGTAGAGACTTACCGCCCCATCTGGCGCAAGAACATGCTGCTGCTTCTATTGACGGCGGGTTTTGCCTTGCCCTGGGCTTTGGTGGGCAGCCTGCGTTATTTTTATCAGAACACGCACGTGGCGGGGGGCAACCTGGATTACCACGCCAACCCATGGAAGATGTTCGCTGGCAACGTGGTCGGTACGGTGATCCTCAATGCGATTTACTACGGCATTTCATTGACGGGGCCTTATCACATGATGGGTGTGGCCGCGATGCAGATTCTCACGGCGGCGATGTTGCCTGTCTTTCTGCACGGGTTTCTGGAGTTCCAGCTCATGCACACCAGTTGGCGTGGCCAGCGTTTGAGGCTGGCTGCCACGCCCGCAGATGCGATCAAGGCCATGGGCTTGCCAACGCTGCTGTACATCGTGGGCGGCGTGCTGGCTGTGTGGGCGGTGATTGCGGGCATGGGCGGTGAGCGCGGCTTGTCCTATCTGTTGGGCGGGCTGGCTGCCGCCACGCTGTCTTTGTCCTTGCCGTGGATGTACGTGCAGTTCAAGCGCTATCAGCATCGCCATGCCGCCTTGGGTGATTGGCACAACGAGTGTGGCCACGGTTTCAGGCAGGTCGATGCCTTGCGCGTGAGTTTGCGTACCGCCGCGTTGGCGCTGGTGGCCATGCTGCTCGTCATCCTGCCTTTGATCTGGGGGCTGTCGGAGCTGGTCGGGCTGGATTGGGAAACGGTGGCCCGGCTCAAAAGCGCGGAACACAGCACCGAGAGCATCCGGCTGAGCCTTGTGCTGCTGCCTGGCATCTTCCTGCTCATCGTGATGATGATGGCCCTGCCATACCCCTACCTCAGCGTGCAGTTGCAGAACCGCCTGTGGTCGGACACGGCACACAAGCAGATTCGCTTCGACAGCGCGGTGCCCGAGCGGGAACTGCTCAAGCTTACCTTGCGCAACTGGTTGCTCGTGGGCTGTACCCTGGGCTGGTATTACCCGCAGGCGGCCATCAGCGAGACCAGGCTGCGCCTGCGATCGGTATCGGTGTGGATCAAGCCTGAGGTGATGGGCGATTTGCAGGACAAGCCGACTTCGTGACAGGCAGCAGAGCTTGGGGTTAAGGGGCAAACGCCTGGAACGACATCTCTAGCTGGCGTGGGCCTCGCCCCAGTAGTGATACGACACGAAGCGAGGCCCAGGCAAATAGCGCGATTGCGTTGCCGCATTGAAGCCTGCGTCTTCGAGCAGCAAGGGGATGTCGCGGTCCAGCATGCATCCACCGGCCAGCTTGCTCCAGTACGGTTGCAAGCGCGTCTGCCAGCGCGCCACGTTGCCATCGGGTGCCAGCCCATGCTCGGAAAACAGCAGTTTGCCGCCAGGTCTGAGCACGCGGCGCATCTCGGCCAGCGCTGCAGCAGGATCTGGGATGGTGCACAAAGTGTAGGTGCACACGACCGTGTCGAAGCTGGCGTCAGCCACGGGCAGCTTTTCGGCGGACAGGCCAATCAACTCGACATTCAGGCCTGCTTGCGCGATGCGTTTGTCGGCCAGGTGGTGCATGCGCAAGGCCGGGTCCACACCCACGATTTTTGATACTTGCGTCTTGTCGTAGAAGGGAATGTTGAGGCCTGTGCCCATGCCGATTTCCAACACCTGGCCTCGTGCCTGGGGAATGATCTTCTCGCGCTGGCGAGCCACCGGCCGGATACCGCAGGCCATGTCGATCAGATAGGGCAGCACGTGGCGGTCGTACCAGCTTTCGTGGCTCATGCTGACGCGCCTTTCAGCAGAGGTGACAAGGCCTGCGCCAGCATGGGCGCCATGGCGATGGCGTTGCTCTCATGGGCGATGCAGTCGGTGCTCCAGACATGGCCCACGCCGGCAGCCTTGATCACGTCCAGCGCATCGCCAGCAAACAAGGCATGCGTCACGGCCACATCCACGGAGCGGGCGCCAGCATTCAGCAGCAACTTACTGGCTGCGGCGATGGTGCGACCAGAGCTGGCCACATCATCCAGCAGCACCACAGCCCGGTCTCGCACATCAAGCAAGGGCAAGGTGATCTCGACATCCTTGTCGCCATGGCGTTCCTTGGTGCACACGCCGTAATCAAAGTGGAAGGCCTGGGCCGCGGCCTGTATCCATTGCGCGGATTCGGCATCGGGGCCGATCAGCAGTGGCTGGTCGTGGTGCTGCGCGATCAGCTGAGCCAGCATGGGCGCGCCGGACAAGCTGATGGCGTTATCAAGCGGAATCGCTTCGTCGAGCGTGGCAATGCGGTGCAGGTGCGGGTCTACCGTGATGACGGCATCAAACAGATCGGCCAGGAAACGGCCCACCACTTTCTGGCTGACGATCTCGCCTGGGTGGAAGGCGATGTCCTGGCGCATATAGGCCAGATAAGGCGCCACCAATGTGATGTGGCGGGCGCCCAGTTCGCGGGCCTGGCGGGCGATCAGCAAGAGTTCGACCAACTTGTCGTTGGGGCGATCCAGGCTGCGATAAATCACCAATTTGCCGGGCAAGGCACCGTGCGCATCCAAGGGCAGGCGCAGTCGAAGTTCATCGTCCGGGAATCGGTGGGATTCGATGCAGGCCGCAGGGATGCCACTGGCTTGGGCCAGGCGCTCGGCGGGGGCTTGCTCGTCGGCAAAGTAAAGCAGAAGGGCGCTCATGGGTGTCTGGTGTGGCTCGATCAGAATTCGACGAACAGGCTGGGCACTTCGGATGCCAGGCCCAGCGTGAAACCGCTGCTGCGCTCGCAAGCCTGGCGGGCAAACTCCAGATCGGCAGGGTAGGCGGCATACACGCGGTACAGCGCTTCGCCGGCATTCACGGGCTCGCCCAGCTTGTGCAGCAGATCCACGCCCGAGCCTTGCACCTTGGGCGCGCCCGCAAGCCGGGCAATGCGGGCCAGTTGCAGGTTGTCGATGCTGGTGACCACGCCATTTCGGTCGGCGAACACGTCGAAGCTCAGTGGCGCCAGTTCGGGCTGTTCAGGATCAAAAGGCTTGGCGCCCTGGGCTTCGATGATGGCCATCATTTTGCTCAGTGCGCGGCCCGAGTCGAGGATGTCTCGGGCAATGGCGTAACCATCGCCGCCGCGCACATCGGGATCGAACTCCAGCATCCGGCCAGCCAGGCGCAGGGCCTTCTGGCGCAGGTCGGCGGGGGCGCGTGGGTCATTGCGCAGCACGCGCATCACGTCGCGGGCTTCGAGCACCGGGCCGATGCCATTGCCCACAGGTTGCCGGCCATCGGTGACGACCACATCCAGCGTCAGGCCCAGGCGGTTGGCCACGAACTCGAACAGCTTGCGCAGGCGCTGGGCCTCGGGCATGGCCTTGACCTTGGCGGTTGGGCCGACGGGGATGTCCAGCAGCAGGTGCGTGGAGCCGGCCGCGATCTTCTTGGACAGGATGGAGGCCACCATCTGGCCGGGCGAGTCGATCGACAAAGGACGCTCAACCGCGATCAGTACGTCATCAGCGGGCGAGAGATCACTGCTGCCGCCCCAGGCCAGGCAGGCGCGGTGCTCGCGCACGATGTCCCACAGGCGATCGAAGGGCGGCTCGACATTGGCCAGCACCTCCATCGTGTCCGCCGTACCGGCTGGCGAGGTGATGGCGCGCGACGATGTCTTGGGGCACAGCATGCCGTGTGCGGCCACGATGGGTACCACGAGCATGGATGTGCGGTTGCCGGGAATGCCACCGATGCAGTGCTTGTCCACCACGGGGTGTTCGCGCCAGTCGAGCTTGCGGCCCACGGCGGCCATGGCATCCGTCAGGTAGTAGACCTCTTCGCGGTCGAGCTCGCCCTGGTTGGAGGCGACCACGAAGGCGGTAAGTTCGATCTTGGAGTAGCGGTGCTCGGCGATGTCGCGCACGATGGCGCGGAAGTCGTCCTGCGTCAGGCGCTCGCCAGCGATCTTGCGGTGCAAGGCCGGGATGGAGGAGGGCGGCTCAGCCTGGCTGATGCGGGAGGGGTGTCCGCTTTCCACGCCCAGCTGCACAAAGGCATCTTCGGAGACACCGAGTTCATCCACGCCCACGATACAGGCATCGTCCACCACATTGAGGCTGGCGAGGATGCGTTTGCCATTGGCGCGTATCTCGACCTTGGACAAGGCCTGAAAGCCCTCGGCCCGGTAGATGGCGCAGTCGCGATGCAAGTAGGCGACGTTTTCGCGGTAGGTATCAATCGCCACCCGCTTGAGCTTGAGCAGCGGTGCGGCGTTGTTCTCTTTGGATTCGGTTGGCGTGGCCATGGAGGGAACGGTTGTTTCTCAACATCGTACCCCCCCAGGTAGGGCTGGCGTCAAGCGTGAATCAACTTCACCGTGAAACCTTGAGCGGTCTCGATGACCTTGATCAGACGATCGATATTGGGATGCTTGCCGG
>NZ_SCTN01000091.1 GCF_004297345.1 Aquabacterium sp.
CGCTGATCGAGATGATCATGGCCATGGTGCTGACCGGCATCCTGTCTGGCATCGTCGCGCAAATCATCATGGGGCCCGTGAAGGGCTATTTCGACTCAGCCCGGCGCGCCGAGTTGACCGATGCGGCTGATCTGGCCTTGCGCCGTCTGACTCGGGAGTTGCGCCACGGTGTGCCTAACAGCCTGCGCATATCCGATTCGGCAGGAAATGTCGGCTCATGCGTTTCAGGCACTTGCTATATCGAGTACATCGCCACCAGTGGCGGCGGCGCCTTCTCTACGACCCCTGGCTTCTTTACCGGCCTGACCACCTGCCTGGTCACCCCGGCCAATTGCCAGCTCACGGTGACCAGCCCCATGCCAAGCAACCCGGCTATGGCGGTGGGCGACTACATCGTCTTGAACAACACCAACAACAACGACATCACCAGCCAATACAACGCCTATGGGTGCGCTTCGCTGACGAACTGCAACATCTCCCGTGTGAGCAGCCTGGCAGGCAGCCTGGCGACACTGACCTCAGGTGCTTTGGGCCTGAATGTGTTTGGCTTTCCCGCGCCGTCCACCTCGCGCTTTCAAGTCGTGCCAGGCAACACCAAGGCCGTCATCTATGCGTGCACGGTTGCGCCGAGCAAGGGCACGATGAAGCGCTACTGGAACTACGGCCTGTTTGGCACCCCGGCTGCGGCTGCCGCGGCAGCAACGGGGGGCGGTTCATCCACCATTGTGGCCACCAATGCCGGGTGCAGTGTCAGCTACCCGGCCTCTGCGCAGACCTTCGGCGTCCTGATCGTATCGCTCACGCTGACAGACAGCTCCGGCGTCGATAGCGTCACGCTGATGCGCGAAATCCACGTGGACAACACACCATGAAACAGCGCTTGCAAGGCGGTTTTGCGCTCATCACGGCGATCATCATTCTTGTCGTACTGGCCGGGCTGGGCGCATTTGCGTCAAGCTTTATTCCCATGCAGCAACTCGGTTCTGCCGCAGACATTCAGGGGGCCCGCACCTTGATGGCTGCGCGCAGTGGCCTGGAGTGGGGGGCTTATCAGGTGACACAGGGCGGGCCATCCTGTGCGGCGACCACGTCCAACACCTTGCCGGCCACGGCCGCCTCGCTGCAAGGGATCACCGTCACGGTGACGTGTGACAGTTCCAAGGCGCCTCTGTACAAAGTCACGGCAACCGCTTGTAATCAGCCCTCTGGCGGGGCTTGCCCTAATACGACGTCGCCCAATGTCAGCTACGTTGAGAGGCAGGTCGAGATGGTTGTGCAGTACCCATGAGGTGGTGTGCCTGCCAAGGAGAACCAGGAGATGACCGCGATGAACATCACAGACAAATTCAAGGCCTGCCTGGCGTTGTGCCGCAAGCGGCAGCGCCTCATCGCACTGTTCCTGTTTCCGCTGGTTTTTGCCGGATGCGCGTCATACAACATCAAGGGCGGTTACTTTGATGCGGCCGAGAGGAATACGACCTTTCCCACGTCGGTTTCGGGCGTAACGCCATCGAACCTCCCGATTTACACCAAGATTGCAGGCGTGTCGTTCGACCTGGATATCCTGGCCGGCTTCTACATGACCGATAACACGTCCATTCAGCAGTCGGTGAGTGGCACGTACGCGAGCGGTGACGCGAACATCGATCTGGTCGATTTGAGTGCGCCCGGCTGCTCGTCCGCGTGCAGTGGCTCTATCGGTGACGGCTGTCAGGTCAGTGGCGTGACCATCGGTTCCCCGACCACGCATGCATATGGCGGCGGCGTGGGCAGTTCGGGCAGCGGTTATTACTATTGGAATGGCGGTGAGCAGGGGCGCAAGACCTACTTCACTTTCCTCGTCCCTCAGGCGCTGGGCAAGGCCAAGGTCCGGCTCTATGGCAAGGCTTGCTACAACGGCAGTTGCCAATCGGCCACCATGTGTTCGACGGACTCGTTCACCGTTCGACCCGCCTCTTTCACGATTACCTCTACGCCAGCCAGTGGGGCTACGCAGGCGGCAGGCAGCAACTACACGATGACGGCGAAGGCCGTCAGCGGTAGTGGCGCGACCATCACAGGCTATACCGGCACACCCAGCATTACCACCACAGGCTTCACGGACTGGAAGCCATCGGCCATTTCTGCGGGATCATTTACGGGCAGCTTCAGTGCGGCGGTGGCGGGTATCGCCAGCGGCAGCAACTTCAACTACACCGATTTTGGACAGTTGACCATTCCCGCAGGTGCCATCGCGGACAACACCTATGTGGCCAACTCGGGGTCGGGGGATGTGGCGGGTAATGACTGCATCAGCGGATCGAGTTCAAACACACTGTCGGGCGGGCAGTATGGGTGCAATATCGGCAACACGAGCACCACTACGCCTACCTTCATCGCGCACCACTACACGGCCACGCATACGATCACGCCTGCTTGCAACAGCAAGTTCACTTACTTTGGTCAGCCTTTGACTTATGCCGTGACCATTGATGCATTCAATGCGCTTGGTAACCGCATGACCCGCTTGACCTCCAGCGCGTCGGGCAAACCGACGTTCACCTTCTCTCAACTCAACAGCGGTGCGGCCACGATCAACCCGCTCTCGATCTCGTCGCCCACCTGGGCCGCTGACTCGACCTTTGGCACGGCCAATGGTGGCGAGTACGCTTTGAGCGCCACATCCACAGCGACAACGCGGCCCGCCGGGCTTTCATCGGTGTCGGCCGCGCCTCCCAGCTATGAGTCGTTTCAAGTGCGTGTGACCTCCAGCGATGCCAACATCACGACCTGCAATGGCGTGGCTGCGGCGGGCACCACAACGTGTGACTCGGCGGCTACCAAGTTGCGCTATGGCGTATTGAAGCTGTCCGATGGGCAGGGCACGTCGGTGTCTCCTGCATCTTTGCAGATCGCTGCGCAATACTGGAACGGTTCGTCCTTTGTCACCAATACCGATGACGTGTGCACGGTCGTCAATTTCAATGCGGGCACGATTGCCGCGAGCACCTTGCCCAGGCCCACAGCCAAGAACACCAGCACCACGTTGAGCAACGGTGTTGGGGCGTTGATGCTCAATGCCACCGCGGCGAACAATGTGGCGATCAAGATGGGCGCAGTCGACAACAACTGCGTGCTCGCGACCAGCAGCGTCGGCACCCCGCTCAATGCGTTGAGCGGCTACCTGGGTTCTGCCTCATGCTCCAGCAGCTATGACAAAGACCCGAGCGCCCGCCTGACATTTGGCACCCTGCGCAGCCCCTACGTCTATCGGGCCGAGAAGTTCTGAGTCGCCGTGGGCGGCAAGATGGCCCATGCCACGGCCACCGTGTAGGGCTTGCCCATCCAGTGGCTGTGCACCAGCAGTGTCGGTTGCGCCTGGAGCTTGGGGTAGCGCGCCAGTAGCGGCCCCACCTGCGTTTGGCTGTCTGGCGGCAGATCGGCCACGTCGATCTCGCCGCGGCTGAGCGGCCACACGAACACCGCACCGTGTTGCGCGACTTGCTCGGGGCGCAGCCACAGGGACTCGCTGAAATCGGCGTCGTAGAACACCGAAGGGCGGTCAGCGCTGTAGTGCGCCACCGTGCCGGCCACGAACTCTTCCCCCGCCACGATGGCCAGGGCTTGCCCGGTCTGCGCATGCCATTTGGTCGTCAGGATGGTGGCGATTTCCAGGCCTGGGTAGCCGGTGCGATCCAGCTTGTGCTTCTTTTGTGGGCCCAGCACGGCGGTGCTGGCGAAGATCGACACGGTTACCAGCATCCACAGTAACCAGGCCCAGCTGAACCGGCGGATGTTCAGCGAGTCAGGCTGGCGCCAGGCCAGCCACAAAGGCGCGGCACAAAGGAAAAAAGGCGAGGCCCACATGTGTAGCATCTTGGCCTGCGCCAGCGTGGCCGCCAGCATGATGAGCAGCAGCGGGGCCAACCCCAGCGTGAACAGCAGCCAGCGCTCATGCGCCGGGCGTTGCGTGGGTTGGCTGGCACCCAAGGTGCGCAGCAGCGCCCAGGCGGGCAACAAGGTCAAGGCCTGCGCCAGCACGAAGTTGATGAACTCCTGGCGCCAACTGCCTTGCTGCGCCAGTTCGTCGCTGTGGCCACGGCCGATGGCGTATTGCAGCGTGGCCCAGTCGTGGTCGATGGCCCACTTCAGGTGTGGCGCTATCACCAGCAGGCATACCGCTGCCGCAGCCCAGGGGCCTGCGCTGCGCCAGACCTGGCGTGCCACCGGGTTGATCCAGGTGTAGAGCACCAGGCAGGCCGGTAGCAGCAGGAAAACATACTTGCCCAGCGTACCCAATCCGCAGCACAGCCCCAGCCCGATCCACCAGCCCAGCTTGTTGCTGCGCAGCGCGCGCCAGCCGCATAGCGAGGCGAGGGCCCACAGCGGGAACATCACCACGTTGGCGTTGAACTCGGTGCTGGACATGTTGAAGTAGTGGATGCCCTCCGTGGCCATCAGGCCCAGCGTGGCCAGGCGCGTGCCCAGCAGCTCGCGCCCGAGTACCCAACTGGCCGCCATGCCGCCTGTCACCATGAGTTGCGCCAGCAGGAACAAGCTCCAGTTCGAGGGCCCCAGGCGCGCCATCTCGGCCAGCCAGCCCGAGAGCGGCGGGTGCTTGTAATAGCCCCATTGCCACTCGCGGCCCCAGGCCAGGGCCTCGACCACGTCCAGCGGCAGGTTGCGCGAAACCAGCAGCGGCAGGGCTGTCCAGATCAGGAGGTGCAGCACCAGCAGGGCGG
>NZ_SCTN01000005.1 GCF_004297345.1 Aquabacterium sp.
ATCCTGGCCATCAATGAAGCCCATGAGCACGCCGGGCGCGCCGGCCTCTGGCGGGGTGTTGTCGAACACCAGCTTGGTGAGGTACGCATCGCTGGTGACCTGCCCGCACAGGCCATCGTCGCGCCAGAAGGGCTTGTCGTACACGCAATGCACCTTCCAGATCGAACCCATGGGCACGCGCTGCATCATCTGCATGCGGTATTGCAGTGGGCCGTCAAAGGGCTCGTAAGCCAGGCGTGATGCCATCCATGGAGACATGGCCATCACGGCGTGCTGGGCACGTACGGTGAAGCCATCGCCTGCGACCTCAATGCCATAGCCGTCCTGCTTGACTTTGCGGACCGGCGAGTTGTAGAGGATGCGTGTGCCCAGCTCGCGCGCCATGCCCAGTGCGATGGATTGCGAGCCACCCACGATGCGGTCTTGCTGCGCACCGCCTGCCGTGCTCAACAGCGACGTGAGGCCGCCACCCGAGTGGATGTAGAACAGCAGATACAGCATCGAGATGTCATGCGGCTCGACCGAGAGCAGGGCCAGGATGGCCAGTCTCAGCAACGATTTGGCATCGGCGCTCAGCAGGTTGGTGTCCATCCAGGTCTGGGCGCTCTGGTTGTCCCACTGAATGGCCTTGCTGGCGTTCCAGGGCGCATCCAGTGGCACGGTCTTGGCCATGTCATCCAGGCGCAGCATGGCGATGCCGATCTCTGCGGTGGAATACAGGCCAGTCCAGGGCAGCACGCCGCTGTAGGTTGTGCGCTTGCCACCGATGTAGTTGATCTGCTTGCCCGTGTTGTAGGCCGGGAAGGTCTTGAGCCCGAGTTGTTGCACCAGGCTGTACATGCGGTCCTGCGTGGGGCCGATGAACTCGGCGCCACCTTCTACCGTGTATTGACCGTAAGGTGAGGGCAGGTTGATGTTGAAGCAGCGGCCGCCTACGCGATCGCGCGCTTCCAGCAGCAGCACCTGTTTGCCAGCGGCGACCAGCGCGCGTGCACAAGCCAGGCCCGAATAGCCACCGCCGATCACCACCACATCGGTGTTGTAGTCGCCCATGGCCCCTGTGCCTGTCGCGGCCTGCGCCATGTTGTCGCGGCCCGCAGGCAGCAAGGCGGCGGCGGCCGTGGCGGTCAGTCTGCTCAGCAGGCGACGACGCGACGGGGTCTCGGGTTGGCTCATGGTCTACTCCTGAAACGTTGGCGTGAAAAATAACAACGTTTTTTAGACTAATGGCCTGAATGGCTAATGTTTATTGAAGAAAACCCCTATCACTTGTTGGCTGTGTAGCAAAAAGTGGAAGGACTGTAAGACGTCTGACATTTGTCTCCCCCTAGTTTGAATAGATGGCGTAACCCGTTCGGGTTAGTCCGTGTTGGTCGTGTTGCGGGCGCTGCGCAGACTGGCGTCGCTCCCCCCAAACAAGTAAAAGGACCCGAGATGAAAGCAAGTCGTTTTTCGCTTCTGGCCACCAAGGCCATCGCCGGCACCCTGATCAGCGGATTGGCGCACGCAGGCTACCTGCAATGGGAAACCGTCACGGCGCCCAGCAGCAGTGGTGCCACCTGCGGCAATGGCACGCCTTACCGCTTCTTCGTCAACCGAACGCCATTCACAAGCAAGACGGTCATCATGTTTGAAGGCGGTGGTGCGTGCTGGGATGGTGTGGCTTGCAAGGGCGGCAGCATGCTGGCGGCAGTCAACCCGGATGGTGTCCCGACCAACTACATGTCTGACTTCAATCGTCAGGCGCACCTGGGGCTTGTCACGCCGTTTACCGCGCGCATCGACCCGCTGCAGGCCGTGAAGACCCAGGCTTGGAACATCGTCTATGTGCCTTATTGCACGGGCGATGTGCAGACTGGTAACCGCACGGTGGTCTACAACCCAGAAGACCCGGCCAAGGCCTATGCCTTCGAGCACAAGGGCCTGCCCAACATGAAGTACGTGGCCACGTGGATGTCCATCAATATGGGGGCGCCGGCGCAGTTGCTGGTCACGGGCTTCTCTGCAGGGGGTGTGGCCTCGTCCGCGCATTACGCCACCTTCCGTGAAACGCTGCGTCCCAAGAAATCGGCGTTGCTATCTGATGCCGGCCCGCTGATGATCGCCCCACGCAATGGCGATCCGGCCCAATACCCCTCGGTGCCTTTGCATAACAAGATCCGCGAGGCTTGGGGGCTGGATGGTGCCAAGGGCATGGTCACCGAGATCGTAGCCAAGTACCCGGGCGTGGGTGATCCCAACAACCTGGGTACGCTGCAAGGCAATCTGGGTAAGCTCTTTCCCAACGATCGTCTGGGCTACACGCTGTTCCAGGAAGATGGCATTTTCTCGGCCTTCTCGTATCAGAAGTTCTTTCCTGAAATCGCCAATGCACCAACCGATGCGCAGCGTCTGAAGCTGCTCAACCAGAAGTGGCGTCAGGACCTCAAGCCCTGGTTGGCCGCGTTGAGCGCCTACCCGAACGTGGGGTACTACATTCCCAACTGGCGCAAGTTCAATCAGGCCCATTGCGCCACCGTGCTGACCTTTGGTGGCTCCAGCATCGTTGAGCGGGGCTATCAATCACTGAGCGTCTTCGTTGACAATCTGCTGGATGGATCGGGCCCGGTCTTGCGTGCGGAAGAGTTGAACCCGCCACCCAAGCGGGTTTACCTCAGTGACATCATTGCTGATGGCCTGTCTGATCTGATTCCGCTGTAATGGCAAAGGATGGCCTGCCGTGTGGCAGGCCACTTTCTGACTTTGGAAGTATTGCCCCTCATGAGCACAACCCTGATCGACAAGTCTTCTTCCAGGCGCTGGCTGTGGTTGCCGGTCGTGGCCTTGGCTGCCGCGGGTGCCTATGTGCTGTGGCAGCGCAGCGCAGCGAGTAGCGAGAGCAGCCCTCGTCCTCAAGCGCTGGCGCCAGCCCCTGGTGGCGGATGGCCCATTGCGGGCTCTGTTGGCAACAGTGATGGCCCATCCTTGATTCCACGTGGGCCGGTGAGTGATACCAAGCCAGCAGATATCACCCAGGAAGCCTGGGATGCCTTGAGCAAGGCTTTGGAGAACGACCCCAACAAGGCTCAAGAGCGGCAGCGCTTGGTGTCATACCTGCGCTTTCAGCGCGCTGTGACCCAATGGAGCGAGATGAAGGATGGCCCCAATGTGGCAGGCCGACAAGCGCTGGCCCGGGAGTTGGTCGATCAGTTGCCGCTGCACGCGGGCAATGGCGAAGTGAACTCGGGCGAAGCATCCTTGCTGCTGAGAGCGCTGGCGGGTGATCTGGAACCTGATCCGACCAGGCAGCAAGCCTGGATCGATACGCAGTTGAAGCGACTGCAGGGCACGCAAAGCGAAGCCCAGGCCAAGGCGCTGGCTGAGGAGAAGCGCAAGAACGACGAGTTCGCGGCCTTGCAGGCAGATCTGGTGGCAAAGTGGCAGAACACGCCGACGGCCAATCGAGATCCCGCCACGCTGGAGGCTCAGCTTCAGGCCTTGCGCGAAAAGGTCTATGGGGCCAGTGGCCGTTGATGGCATTGGCGGGTGCGGGACAATGCGGTACTTGAACAATAAAGTCTGCAAGGAGTCCTGATCATGTTGGTTCGCAAGATTGTGATGGGTGCGGTGCTGGCCGTGTTGCTGGCACTGGTCTGGAAGTATTTTGTATCGGCTCGTCTGGGGCATCTGGTGCCTGAGCGCATGGCGCCCGCTGCCATCACGCAGGATGTGTTGCAAGCCAAGGAATTGATCACCAGTGCCGCTGGAAGTACAGCTGCCGGCCCCGGTGAGGCCAAGCTCGACATGTCTCAAGCTGAGTCCCTGCCGAAAGCGCCAGCGGGTATCCACAAGTGCAAGGTGGGCAACACCGTGACCTATACCGATGAGCCTTGCAAGAGCCGCGCTGCCGAGCGCCCACTCGACAAGGGTTCGGTGACCGTGGTGAAAAGCCAGGGCGTTGAGGCGCCTGCTGCGACTGAATCAAAAGGGCGCTTGCCCAATGTCCGAGATCTGGCTGGCCCGCAGGGCGAGCCCTCGATCATGGACCGGCAGATCGAGCGAGCAGTCAATCATTGAAATTGAACGAGGAGTCCGCAGCCATGAATGCACGTGCCACCTTCACCCGCATGGAAGACAGCACCCAGGCCGACTGGGCACTCATCATGCCCGAAGCCATGAGGATGGCGCGTTCATTGCCGGATCGCGTGCTGGCCCACCTGAAGTTGCTTGATGGTGACTTCGGCGGCTTCCCCATCGATCGCCTGAGCCATTGCCTGCAATCGGCCACGCTGGCCTTCCGCGATGGCCGTGATGAGGAGTATGTCGTGTGCGCCTTGCTGCATGACATCGGCGATACGCTGGGCAGCTACAACCACCCCGATATCGCCGCCGCCATCCTCAAGCCCTTTGTGAGTGAAGGGCACCTCTGGATGGTTCAGCATCACGGCATCTTCCAGGGCTACAACTTCTTCCACTACATCGGGCTGGATCGCCACATGCGTGATCAGTTCAAGGCTCATCCTTTCGCTGCGCTCACGGCCGAGTTCGTTGACAAGTACGACAACCCGGCATTTGATGCCCAGGCGGAGATCCTGCCGTTGAGCTTTTTCGAGCCCATGGTTCGGCGTGTGATGGCGGTGCCCAAGCAGTCCGTTTATAAGGCGGCGCTGGAGAAATAAGGCAGCTCGCTGTTCGAGCCGGCGCAGGGCCAATCCCCTACACGCATCGTGGCTTGCTCTGTGCCGCGACGAGGTGTACAAGTCACATCTGGCGCCCCTTTGCTGGCGCTGATCGGAGGGAACCATGCGCCACCGTCTCTACTGGTTGCTGCCGGATCTCGCGAGTGCCCGCCTGGCCATGGATCAGTTGCTCCTGGCTCGCATCGAGCACCGCCATCTCCATTTCCACGCGCGAGAGGGGACCGATCTGGGAAGCCTGCACAAGGCCAGCGCGCTGCAGTCGTCTGATCTGGTTAGCGCGGCACAAAGGGGCTTGGCCCTTGGGGCAGCTTTGGGTGCAGCGTGCGGCGCCTTGTTTGCCGTGTCACCCGTGCTGGATGAGGCCAACAAGCCCGCCTTGGTGGCGGCCCTGGCGGCTTCTGGCGCGCTGTTTGGTGCCTGGACCGCCAGCATGGTGGGCGTATCCGTCCCCAGTCGTCGTCTGGCACGATTCAATTGGGACATCGAACACGGCATGATCTTGCTCATGGCTGATATACCGCATCGCCGCGTGTCCGAGATCGAGGCGCTGATGCTGGCGCATAACCCTGAGGCGCATTTCGAGGGTCATGAGCCCAACGTGCCTTCGTTCCCGTGATCTGCGCTTGTCAC
>NZ_SCTN01000092.1 GCF_004297345.1 Aquabacterium sp.
CCGCTCACTTGGCCGCTGCACGAGAAGTCGGTCGGCAGATCGGCCTGCGTGGCTGGCGCCTTGTTTATGGCGGAGGCAGCACCGGCTTGATGGGTGCCGTGGCCGACGCGGCGCTGGCGGCAGGTGCCCAGGTCATTGGCGTGATCCCGCACAGGCTGATCGAGAAGGAGTTGGGCCACGGTGGCGTGACCGAGCTCCAGGTTGTCGACAGCATGCACGAGCGCAAGCACAAGATGGCCATGCAGGCGGATGCCTTCATCGCCTTGCCCGGCGGTATCGGCACCATGGAAGAGATCTTCGAGGTCTGGACCTGGCGCCAGTTGGGCTACCACCGCAAGGCGCTGGGCCTGCTCAACGTGGCAGGCTACTACGATGAGTTGCTGCGTTTCATCGACCGCAGCCGCGATGGCGGTTTCCTGTGGCCCGATGTGCAGGAGCTGCTGCTGGTTGATTCGGACATCAACGGCCTGCTCGATCGCATCGAAGACGAATTCGCCCGCCTGAAAGCACAAACGCCGCCGGACCTGGTTCAACCCGGCCCGGGCGGCGTCGCATCAGAGATCTGATACGTGAATTAAACGGCGGCCTCGTCGGTTTCGCCAGTGCGGATGCGCACCACTTGCTCGACGGGTGTCACGAAGATCTTGCCGTCGCCGATCTTGCCGGTCTTGGCGGCCTTGATGATGGCCTCGATGCAGCGATCGACGTCATCCGTCTTCACGACGACTTCGATCTTCACCTTGGGCAGGAAGTCCACCACGTACTCGGCACCACGGTACAACTCGGTGTGGCCCTTCTGGCGGCCAAAACCCTTGACTTCAGTGACGGTCAGGCCGGTCACACCGACTTCGGCCAGGGCTTCGCGGACTTCTTCCAGCTTGAATGGTTTGATGACGGCGGTGATCTGTTTCATGGCGGGAACTCCGAAATAAAGTCAGCGGAAAATAGGGGCGATGCTGCATCGCATTGCAGCTATTTAAGCACGTCTGAGGGCCGATCGGCGCATGCCGATCGCTGGAAAAGCAATTGCCTTGCCCTCAAGCGCGGAATCGCGAAGTGATCGGGTAACGCCAGTCGCGACCAAAGGCCCGGTGCGTGATGCGGATGCCCACCGGAGCCTGACGGCGCTTGTACTCGTTGATCTTGATCAGGCGGGTGACCTTGTCCACATCGGCACGCGGGAAGCCCGCCGCCACGATCTCGTCAATGGACTGATCCAGCTCCATGTAGCGCTCCAGAATCGCATCCAGCACGTCGTACTCGGGCAGAGAGTCCTGGTCCTTCTGATCAGGACGCAATTCAGCCGACGGTGGCCGCGTGATGATGCGCTCGGGAATGGGCTCGACGTGCCCGGCTTCGACGGCCTGGGCATTGCGCCAGCGCGACAGCCGGTAAACCAGGGTCTTGGCCAGGTCCTTGATCACGGCAAAACCGCCGGCCATGTCACCGTACAAGGTGCAGTAGCCCGTGGCCATCTCGCTCTTGTTGCCGGTGGTCAACACGATCGCACCGGTCTTGTTGGACAAGGCCATCAACAAGGTCCCACGGATGCGCGCCTGGATGTTTTCTTCAGTGGTGTCTTCGGCACGGCCGACGAACAGCGGCGCCAGCGACTTGTTGAAATCCTCGAACATCGGCGCGATCGCGATTTCATCGTGGCGTACACCCAGGCGATCGGCCATGTCTCGGGCGTCGATCCAGGAGATGTCGGCGGTATAGGGCGACGGCATCATCACGGTACGGACCTTGTCAGCGCCCAGCGCATCAACCGCAATGGCCAATACCAAGGCCGAGTCGATCCCGCCGGACAAACCGATGATGGCGCCGGGGAAACCGTTCTTGCCCACGTAATCGCGCACGCCGCAGACCAGTGCGGCCCAGATCTCGGCCTCGTATGACAAGGCCGGCGCCAAAGTGCCGCTGACCTGTCCTTGCGGTTGCAGGCTCACAGCCAAGGTGGCCACTTCGAAACTGGGCGCTCTGGCGGCAACCTGGCCTTGGGCGTCCACGGCGAACGAGGCGCCATCGAAGACCACTTCGTCCTGGCCCCCAACCATGTGGGCGTAGACCAGCGGCACGCCAAGGGCACGGGCACGCTCACCCATGCGGGCCTCGCGCTCGGTGCGTTTGCTGGCGTGGAAAGGCGAGGCATTGAGCACCACCAGCGCGTGCGCGCCCTGCCCGACTGCGGCATGGGCGGGCTCGTCAAACCAGGCGTCTTCGCAGACCAGCAAGCCGACACGCCAACCCAGCACGTCCACCACGACCGGACCCAGGCCGGCTTCGCGCCCGCTGATGAAGTAGCGCCGCTCGTCGAACACTTGATAGTTGGGCAACTCGCGCTTGGCGTAACTGGCCACCAGACGTCCGCCATGGATCAGGCTGGCCGCGTTCAAGCGGCGCGGCACGGACCAGGAACGGGTGCGCACATCATCGCCAGGCCCGGCCTGGGGATGGCCCAGCACCAGATGCAAATCGGGCAGATCTGCCAGGCTTTGGGCGATATGGGCGACCATGTCGTCGCAGGCGTCCATGAAGGCGGGACGCAGCAACAGATCCTCCGGGGGGTAGCCGCACAGGGCCATTTCCGGCGTGACCACCAGGCGCGCGCCATTGGCGTAGGCTTGGCGGCTGGCGTCGATGATGGCCCGGGCGTTGCCCTGGAGGTCACCCACGACGGGATTGAATTGCAGCAAGGCCACTTCCAGTGCGTGGGCAGGGGTGGCAACAGACGACACAGCGTTCATGGACAGATTCGATTCAGTAGGTGCGCACAGTCAGGCTGATGCGCCAGACAGCATGGTACCGGGCCTGAGGGCTCATTGGCATGAGCACCTTGATCAGATCCCTGCTGATCAGTGGGATGAACTGGTGTCAGCGGCCGATGGCGGCACGCCATTTTTGCGCATGGGCCTGCTGCGAGCCATGGTGGGCAGCGGCAGCGCCTGCGCGGAAACGGGCTGGCAGCCACAGTTTCTCACCTTGGAAGACGAGGCTGGACGCATCCAGGCCGCCTGCCCGCTGTTCCTGAAAAGCCACTCTTATGGCGAGTATGTGTTCGACTGGGCCTGGGCCGATGCGCACGACCGCGCACTGGCCAGGCACGGCGAGCGCTACTACCCCAAGTTGCTGGGCGCGGTGCCGTTTTCACCCATCCCCGGCCCCCGCTTGCTGGTTCAACCAGGCTTGCCGGATGAACTGCAAAGTCAGGTTCGCCGGCAGTTGCTGCGGGCCATGGTCGAGCGCTGCCATCGCGAGGGTTGGTCTTCCGCGCACGTGTTGTTTCTGCCTGAAGCGGAAGCCAAACTGGCCAGGCAGTCGGGCTGGTTAGTCCGCCAGGGCGTGCAGTTTCACTGGCAAAACCGGGCACCAGCACCTTTTGTTGATTTTGAAGACTTTCTGGCGAGCCTGCAGAGGGACAAGCGCAAGAAGATCCAGCAAGAGCGCCGCAAAGTTCGGGAGGCCGGCGTGAGTTTCGAGGTGCTCAGTGGCGGGCATATCACCGAGGCCGACTGGGCATTCTTCACCCGCTGCTACGCCCAGACCTACCACGAGCGGGGCCAGCAGCCCTATCTGACGCCCGCTTTCTGGCGCATGGCCTCGCAGGCTTTGCCCGAGAACTGGGTGCTGTTCATCGCCAGTCAGGGCGACGAACGTGTGGCATCGGCCCTGCTGGCCTGTGATCCCGTGCACAAGGTGGCTTATGGCCGCTACTGGGGTGCCCTCAAAGACATCTCCTGCCTGCACTTTGAGGCTTGCTATTACCAACCACTGGCCTGGTGCATCGCACACGGTATCCAGCGGTTCGAAGGCGGCGCGCAAGGCGAACACAAGCTCACGCGAGGACTGCTGCCCGTCAGCACGCGTTCCGTGCACTGGTTGCGACATGAAGGCCTGCGCCATGCCGTCGCCGACTTTCTTGATCGAGAAACGATGGGCGTTGATCAATATGCAACTCAATTAGATGCCCGAAGCCCGTTCAAACCCGGAGATCAGGACACTTGACGAAGTGCGACACTGTCACAGCGCATGCACCATCCTAGAAATCAGGGCAAATGATGTTGGTCTCGACTGCAGTGGCTCCCGCCGTTGTTCCCCCCGCCATATTGGACATAGAAGCGTCTGGCTTTGGCCTGGGCAGCTACCCCATTGAAGTGGGCTTTGTACAGCCGAACGGCCAGACCTGGTGCAGCCTCGTCAAACCGCAGACGGATTGGCAGCACTGGGATCCCAACGCCGCCACTGTTCACAACATCACGCGGGAACAGTTGCAGCAAAACGGCCGCAGCCCGGCCGAGATCGTGGACGTACTCAACGAACGCCTGCGCGGCATGACCGTCTACACGGACGCCTGGGCGCACGATTACACCTGGCTCAACCGCCTCTATGAGGCCGCCGACCGCAGCCCCACCTTCAAGCTGGAAAGCCTGCGCGCCTTGTTGTCGGACAGCGAAGCCGCCGCCTGGCATGAAGTCAAGCGTGGCGTGGCGATCAAGTCGGGGTTGGCACGCCATCGCGCCAGCGCAGACGCGCGCATCCTTCAGCAAACGTGGATGGCCTTGCGTGACACCGGATCTGATCAGGAGCGGGCGGCCGCCTGAGGGGGCCGCTGCATCGCACCCGCTTCAGGACGCCGGTCAGCGCATTAGAAATTGGGCCGTTGGGCCGCTTCTTGCTGACGCATGCGCTCACACTCCGGGTGAGCGGTGTAGTCAGCCCTGGAGCAATGCCGTTTCATGCAAATGGCCAGCATGATGAAGGACTTGCCTGCGCAGGCCTTGCGAGGATTCAAGGGCTCGCTCGCGTCATCAACGGCCAGTCGCTCCTCTTTGCGAGAGAGCGATTCCTTCTCCTTTGCCGGTTTGCGCGGTTTGCTGACACCTGCATCGCTGACAGACGATGCCACCGATGCGCTTGATGTGGTGCGCTTGCGAGATTCCAGCGCATCACTGGCCCGCATCTTTGACGATGATGCGCTGGCAGTGACCGACGGCTCCACGGCCGGGCCATCCTTGTGCTGATTGGACCGGCTGTGCTGCGACCACCACAATGCGACGCCCGTCAGGATCACCAGGACGCCCAGGGCCCATTTCAACCAATTGGCGTGTGTACCCCCACCAGGATCCGAGGGCGCATGGGACGTGACGCTGGCAGCGCGCCCGGGCGACGACAAGGGAATGGTGGGCGCGACGGCCGTGTCACCGGACTCTTGAGACACTGAATCACCAACTGGCACAGGAGGCCAGGCGGGCGGCCCATTGAGCTTGCCCGCAGCGGGGATCGTGGTCATGTAAGCCTGCGCCTCAATGGCCCGATGCCCAGGGGGCGGTTCCTGCGCCGCGTCTCGCACCAGCACGGTTTGCGGCGACCATGCCCCGCCAGCCTGTTCGCCATCCGCCGCTGGCTTGCAGACGATGCCGGAGAGTTCTTCACGCCAGGCCGCCACAGACTCGGGCCGGTCTTGCGGGCGGACCGCCAAGGCATGATCGAGCGCGGCCACGAAAGGCTCGCTGAGATGGCAATCAAAGTCGCTGGCCAGACCTGCGCTCATCTGCTTGAGCGAAGGCAAGCCATCGTGAACCGCTCGCGCCGTGGCCGGCATGGGCGGGCGCCCCGTGATGCAAAAGTGCACCACGGCGGCCAGCGCGTACAAATCCGTCCAGGGGCCCTGGCGAATTTGCACCGTCTCGGCGTACTGCTCAATGGGCGCAAAGCTGGGCTTGACGATGGCCGTCAAGGCCTGGGTGTGGTCGCCAATGACGCGCCGCGCGGCGCCCAGGTCCAGCAAGACAGGCCGCCCTGCCCCCGGCCCGGTCTCATCATCCAGCAAGAGGATGTTGTCAGGGGCGATATCGCGATGGAAAACGTTTTCCCGGTGCAGGCACTCCAGCGCGCCCAGCAAGGGCACCATCAGACGGCGCAACCAGGCCTCGTCCGGCGGACCACTCATGTTGCGGCGCACCTGCTGCAGCGTCAGCCCCTGGTAGTAGGGCATGACCATGTAGGCCGTGCCGTGCTCTTCCCAGAAGCGGTAGACCTTCACCAGGGAGGGATGGTCAAAGCGCGCCAGCAAGCGGGCTTCGTTGATGAAGGAGCGCAGCCCCAAGGCAAAGGTGTCGGCCTGAGACGCCGAACGCACCACAACCTCCAGATCCGGACCTCGGCCGGCCATGGCGTGGGGCATGTACTCCTTGATGGCCACCAGACGCTG
This sequence comes from Aquabacterium sp., assembly GCF_004297345.1. GTDB lineage: Bacteria > Pseudomonadota > Gammaproteobacteria > Burkholderiales > Burkholderiaceae_C > Aquabacterium. The sequence continues at coordinate 6,212 of NZ_SCTN01000092.1, forward strand.
CAAGGCGTGGTCCATCGCCAAGTAGACGATGCCAAAGCCCCCGACACCCAGGATCTTCTGGATCTCGAATTCGCCCAATCGGGCGCCTGCGGGCAAGGCTTCGTGCTCGAAAAGGGTCGGCATGGGTTGGCTACTATGGCCACCCGTTGTGCCGGCAGCCCTCTCAACAGCTTGTCGTTGATGCAATCCACCAGCTTAACTCAGGCCACGCCTGGGGAATCAGGAAACATTCAGTTCAAGATGAGCTAAAGGTCCGGCCCGGGTTTCCGAAATCCTGGTTGCTGTTGTTTTGCAGTCGGGGTGTCCATGTCTTCCATCATCCAGTCGATGAGCATGGGGACGCCCACCATTCACCGTCGCCCCTCGGTCACAGCTCAGTTGCTGTCGGCTGCAGGTCTGGTTCTCGGTCTTGCGTTGTCGTCCTCGCCACATTTTTCCTCGCACCTATCGGGTGTGGCCTTGGCGGGTATCGCCGGGTTGAGCATGTGGCAGAGCCACAGGCGCACGCAGCAGACGCTGCAACGTACCTTGCAGACCGAGCGGCTCTGGCAAGCCGTAGCCAATGGCTGTGAAGTGGGCGTCATGACGCTGGCCGCCAGGCGTGATCAGGTCGGGCGATTTGAAGGCTATGAAATCGTGCAAGCCAATGCGCGCAGCCAGGCCTTGTTCAACGCCGAAGCTCCGCTGAAGGGCCAGTTGCTACTCGACGTGTTGCCATCGCATTTGCACGCGACCTTCCTGCATCGGCTGACCTGTGCGATCGAGCTGCATCAAGCCCAGATTGAAGAGCATGCTTTCACCCGACCCGGGGCCCAGTCGCCCAGTCGGTGGCTGCACCATCAGATCGTGCCGCTGGGCGACGGCCTGGCCGTGATCTCCCGCGACACGAGCGAAGCCCACCAGGCCATGAGCGCAGCGCGCGAGCAAACGGCGTTTTACCGCACCTTGGTGGATTGCCTGCCCATGGCGGTCTACGCACGCAGCACCCGTCCCAGCAGCGCTGGCGAGTATGTGGTGTGGAACAAGGCGGCAGCCGAGGTCATGCAGTTGCCCGCGGACAAAGTACTGGGTCGCAAAGCCAGTGACCTGATGTCGCTGGATGTGAGCCGGCGCGGCGACGAGCAGGATCTGGCCGTGTTGCGTGACCCGCGCATCCACCAGTTCCCCAATCTGGTCTACCAGACACCCAAGGGCGAGCGCATCGTTGACCTGATCAAGGCACCTGTCTACGGCGTGGATGGCGAGGTCGACCATATCCTGTCGATTGCCCGGGATGTCACGGACCAACGCCAGGCGGCAGAGCAGCTCAAGCTGGCCTCGCGCGTGATCGACGAAACGGGCGATGCCGTGGTCGTGAGTGATGCCGTTGACCGCGTGGTGATGGTCAACCCGGCCTTCCTCAACCTGACCGGCATGACGCCCGCCGAGGTGATCGGGCGTAGCGCGGAGTTGCTGGGCATGCCCCCGCTGCGCGAGTCGCACCTGCCCGGGGTGACCCAGGCGCTGCGCGGTAGCCAGCGCTGGTCAGGCGAAAGTCGGCAGGTTTGCCAGGACGGACAGACGCTGGACACCTGGCTGAGCGTGAGCACCCTGCGCAACGATCTGCAGAAAGTCACCCAGCACATCCGCGTGTTCAGCGACATCTCGGTGCTCAAGGCCCATCAGCGCGAACTGGCCGAACAGGCCCGCCACGACAGCCTCACCGGCCTGCCCAACCGTCGCGCGTTTGGTGAGCGGCTCAATCAAGCCATGGCCCGCGCCCGTCGCAACCCACAGGCATTGGGTGTCCTCTATATAGATCTGGACGGATTCAAAGGCGTGAACGACCGCTACGGCCACGCCGCTGGCGACCGACTGCTCGCCGAAGTCGCCAAACGCCTGCTGACCTGCGTGCGCCTGACCGACTGCGTCTGCCGCCTGGCGGGCGATGAATTCACCGTGATTCTGGAAGGCGCCGGCAACCCGGGCGAAGTGGTCCGCATCTGCCAGCGCATCGTGGAACGCGTGTCCGTGCCTCACGATATGGCCGGAGATTCGGTGATCGTCAGCCCCAGCATCGGAGCGGCCATCCTGCAAGCCGGGGAGTCTGCCGAGGCGTTCTGCCAGCGTGCCGACGCAGCCATGTACGCCGCCAAACATGCAGGCAAGGCCGGTTTCATCATGTCGAAAGACCCCGTTGCATCAGACGGAGAAACCATGCCTTTGTTGCGACAAGCGACGATTTGATGCAATTTACCCGCAATCAAGGGGCGCACCAGGGAGGTGCAAGGCCACATGGAACGATGGGTTACTGGTATAAATACTTAGTTCTTTAGGACGCTGGAGCGGAAGTTGCTGGCGTCTGTTCGTCCCACCTTCCCTCTTGTCGCGCATGACCCTATCTACCTCGTCTTTTTCTGGTACCGGATCAACTCAAGCGCAACAAAAACCTCGCGTCGTGATCATTGGCTGCGGTTTTGGCGGCCTCGAAGCGGCCAAGGCCCTGTCTGACGCCGATGTCGAAATCGTCGTCATCGACCGCACGAACCATCACCTGTTCCAGCCGCTGCTTTATCAAGTGGCCACGGCCGGCTTGCCCGCGCCCGCGATTGCCGGCCCGATCCGCCACATCCTGCGTGACCAGATCGCCGGCGGCAAGCTGACCGTGCTGATGGGCGAAGTGACGTCTATCGATACGGCCTCGAACTGCGTGGTACTGGATGGTGGCGAACACATCCACTACGACAACCTGATTCTGGCGGCTGGCGCCACGCACAGCTATTTTGGCAGAGATGACTGGGCCAAGTACGCGCCTGGCCTCAAGACGCTGGGGGATGCCTTCACCATCCGTCGTCGCGTGCTGACCGCCTTCGAGCAAGCCGAGCGCGAAACC
>NZ_SCTN01000601.1 GCF_004297345.1 Aquabacterium sp.
ACGCCAAGACAAAGTAAAGCCGTCGCAACGAGCATCCAAAGATCAGTTGTCACGAGTTTCTCCCATTGCTTGTTATTGCGGGCCTAACGCCATAGTTAACCGGCGACGGAGCACGAAGTGCGGAGGGTACCGCTACAGGCCATGAGAATGCCGAAGGCATGGCCTGTAGTGGCGTCCGCGTTGAACGACCAGTTAGGCTGGGGCGCGAAGGCACGGTGTTGGAGTCGCATGTTACGTGCAGAGGTGGTGTTTAACAACCATGGCGCGGGCAGCCGGAAAACAAGACGAGGCCAATGAAGATAGCAAACGACCATACAAACCAACTCACCGCGAATTGCTCTCGCCACGTGAACGTCTTTCTTGATTCACCATAGCGGCGAATTATTGGGAAACGACTCATGGCGAAGAGTAGCAAGTAGAAGCGAATTGGCCACACGGGCCTATCGACGCGACTGAAGCTGACTGTGCCCAACGCCAGCACGACGCCAGCCAAGCAAGCGATCATAAGCAACGCAATGTCGTGGGGCATTTGGCGAGCAACCCGAGAGGCCTAACGCCCTAGTTAACCGGCGCCGGAGCGCGAAGCGCGGAGGGTACCGCTACAGGCCATGAAAATGCCGAAGGCATGGCCTGTAGTGGCGTCCGCGTTGAACGACCAGTTAGGCTGCGGCGCGCAGGAGAGGGCGATGAAAACACTGACACCTTCCTTTTCTTATTAATGCGCAATTGGCTCAGGGCGCCTGGCGTTCAGCCATTGCCGCGCCAGTAAAGCAGTGCCAAGTGCGGGCAGCCAAACCCATAGAAGTTCAGACTTTACAACGGCAAACCCAGCAGGGCCAAAGACCCGCCGGAGGCTAAGAGGGGATGCTTCAATGACTTGGCACGGAAAGAAGTAGCGCTCATTCGTCCACGGCCACCAAATTGCAACTCCAAGGCCTCCGTTTGTCAGCATGTCGAGCAGACCGTGAGAGGCCGCCGAGAAGAAGACGAAAGCAAGCGCTTTCATTCGCGAGAAGCCAAGGCTTGGGGCTATTGTGCTCGCTAGCAACCCTAGAGCCAGCGCAATGAACAGAGAGTGGCTCGCTCCTCGGTGTCCGAGGTCGTGTGAGTATGCGATGTTTAAACGAAACGCCAGAACGTCAAGGTCTGGAAGCATCGACGCTACAACGCCGAGAGCAAGCAACTTTGAGTTGACTCGCCCTTTACCCAGGGCCAGTGCGGCCGCAATTGGGACTGCTGCGTGAGTGATTATGGTTGGCATGAAGGCCTAACGCCCTAGTTAACCGGCGCCGGAGCACGAAGTGCGGAGGGTACCGACACAGGCCATGAGAATGCCGAAGGCATGGCCTGTGTTGGCGTCCGCGTTGAACGACCAGTTAGGCTGGGGCGTGAAGTGGAATAGTGTTTTGGCCGGAGACATTGGTAATAAAGGGGCTCAAATTACTTCTTCACAAGTTCCGCATAGTTGATTCCGTCGATTGGCTGTAGGAGCATGAGCTTTCCATCGTTCATGGTTTTCATGTAATCAACGATGCCTGCGCCAATGGCTCCTCCGACAGCACCAGACACGATGGGGGCCTTGGGGGCTGTGCTTTCGACAATTGATTGTGTTTGTGTGGTGTCCATGGGGACCGCGTTGGCTGTCTTGTAGTAATACAGGCGATATTTTTTTGTGCCTGTGCTGTTGGTGACGTAGATGCCTCCCTGGTAGGTGTCCCGCAGGATTCGGAAGCAGTTGCCGGGACCTCGGTAGAACGTTCCATTCGAATCTTCGAGCTCGGCCTTGTAGTCACCGGGCGCCAAAGCGATTTGATCGTCCCGTAATGAAATTGCCTTGACATGCAGCACTTCGGTGCTAGTTGCTCTTTTAAGCGACGTTGGCTCGAGCGAGTCTGGTGCTGTGGCACAGCCGGTAACGATCAAAAGTATGCCCAGTAGAGAAACGAATTTTTTCATGTGACGCTGATGAGTGTTTGAAGAGGCCTAACGCCCAAGGTAAGCGGCGCCGGAGCCCGTAAGGGCGGAGGGTACCGACACTGGCCATGAAAATGGCGAAGCCATGGCCAGTGTTGGCGTCGGCTTGACCGCCCAGTTAGGCGCTGAATTTTCAGTTTCAGTATGGCACCGTATGGTTGCACTTGCGCTGGTGAATGAAGACGCGCCGCCGATTTTCATGTGTCAGTCCGCATGTGCGACCTGGGCTTGGCATTCGGAAAGAACTTGTTATCTATGACACGACAGACCCGCGGAAAGATAATGGCTAGTGACACCAGAAGTGCGGCAGAGAATCCGCCAAGCACCCCCAGACATATGCCAACGCCATGGATTGATGAGGATATATCTGTTTGGGTGCCAGATGGGCTATCGAGCCACTGGTTGGCTAGGTAGCCGCCAAGCAGTGCGAAGGGCAGAGATGCAAGACTTGCTAAAAAAGTGGAGACAACCAGCGACATAGAGTTTGCAAAAACAAATGCGGCCAGTGTTCGGGCGTGCCTGATCATCCGGAGCCTAACGCCCTAGTTAACCGGCGCCGGAGCGCGAAGCGCGGAGGGTACCAATACAGGCCATGAAAATGCCGAAGGCATGGCCTGTATTGGCGTCCGCGTTGAACGACCAGTTAGGCTGGTGAGCGCAGGAGAGGGTGTTGAAAACACGGAAACCTG
>NZ_SCTN01000093.1 GCF_004297345.1 Aquabacterium sp.
TCCCACGACCAGTCAGCGCGGATATGTCGACGCTGGCCCTCAGGTGAGCGAGATGCGGCAGACAGCCAACGGGCAAGCCGCGCGCGCTGGACCGATTCCAGTTCGCCGAGGTGCTGTTCAAAACGACGCCGCCCGGGGGCGACAAGCAATTTGAGAAGTTGGTGTCCGAGTGTGGTGCCGACGCCCATGCTCAGGAAGCCTTGGATCCTGCGCTGGCTTGTTCAGCGTCAGGCTCCAGCCATTCCTGGCGGTTTTGCTGCATGGCGTGCTGCTTGGCGATATCCAGCCCGGCAGGCTTGTGCGTGCCCAGCATGTGCTTCTTGATCCACTTCCAGGGTACATCCACGATGGAGCGGAACAGGCTTTCATAGTCGCACGCAGCCAGGCAGGGCACTTCCGTGCCACGGCGCCAGGAAGGGTTCACCTTTTCGAAGAAGGCGATGTGCGGGTTGGCGGCCTTCAGTTCTGGTGTGATGTCGGCGACATCGCCCTTCAGTCGCACGTACTCCTGGCCAAAGTCCAGCAGCATGGCTTCCTTGTCGAAGGCTTCAGGGAACAGCGCCTCGCAGTAGGCCTGCGTGATGTTGTGATAACGCTCGTTGCGGCCGCCGCGGTTGCCGTCCACCTTGGGGTAGTAGTTGTAGAAGTTGTTCGTCATCAACAGATAGGTCTTGTAACCCTTGGAGATGAGGAACCAGTAGAACGGCGTGAAGGGGCGCTTGATACGCTCGATGATCAGGCGGCGATAGAAGGTGTTGGCCAGCGCGTTGTTGCCCCAGTAGGCCTGCTCGATGATGGTGTCGCCACTGAAGATGCCGCGCACGCGCTTGCCATCGACCGTGATATCAAAAAAAGTCTGCGTCGAGAAGCCCACGATCTTGTCGTCCGACTTGCGGGTGACCAGGATCACGCCCGACTTCTTGCTCAGATCATTGAGGAAGATGTCCAGCGAAGTGTTTTCGTAGTAGCTGGCGTAGATGTCATACATCTGCTTGATGTTGCCAACCGTCACGGATTTGATCGGACGGAAGAACGTGCTGACTTTCTCTTTTTTCGCCGTTGATGACATGCTGGACTCCACCTGAGCACCGGGCTTCAGAAAACACAAGCCCCAACCCCACTTCGAATAGCGGGGTGAGACCTGAATTGAATTTGTTCGATAACTTGTAACGAAGCATGCCTGTGGCGTGATTTGTCCGACACAGTGCTTGCCCCAGTGCGACACCTATATGAGGGGTATCTAACGCTAGGGGTAATACGGGGGTGTGGTTCGTCGGCGACTCATTTGTCGCGGGTGCACCCGTGCCTGAGGGGGGTGTTTCAAACAAGCGAGCAACTAAGGATTGGACTGTTCACGGGTAAGTGCGTATAATCTTTAGGTTTTGCCGACGCCGGGGTCGGCGTTTTTGTGCCCTGAGACGAGTCCCGTCACCTGACAGCCGCTGTTTGCCATGTCCTTTGACGACTCTGACTGGAACAAAGATGACGACCTCCCTGTCCGGCCGCTGACGCGGGAAGAAGCGCAAGCCCTTTCTGCAAGGCACCCCTCCATGTCCGTGTGGCATGTGCTGGCCATTCAGGCTGCGTTCGGGGTGCTGGTCGCGCTGGTCTGGGGCGTCCTGTCAGGTAGTTCGATCTCTGCTGTGTCCTCTTTGTATGGGGCTGCAGTGGCGGTGGTGCCCAATGCGCTGATGGCGCGTGGGGTGTTCGGGCGCAATGCAGGGCGCAGCGTGGGGGGTCTTCTTGTATGGGAGATCCTCAAGCTGGGAATGACTGGTGCGATGCTCGCGCTGGCGCCAGTATGGATCAAGCCGCTTAACTGGGCTGCCATGTTGGTGACCCTGGTGTTGTGCTTGAAAGTCATTGGGGTGGCGTTGCTTGTATGGCAGCGTCGCAAGAAGAATTTTGTTTGACGAGAGTTGCTGATGTCTGCTGATGCACACGCCGCGACGGCTGAAAACGCCGCGCACCACGCGCCAACGGCTGGTGAATACATCAATCACCACTTGCGCCACCTGCAAAACTTCGATGCGAAGCAGCAGATCGCCGATTTCTCTTACTGGAACTACGACTCGTTGTTCTGGTCCGGTCTGCTGGGTCTGCTGGCTGTCTTCATGCTGTGGCGTGCTGCCAGCAAGGCCACGTCGGGCGTGCCTGGCCGTTTCCAGGCTGCGATCGAAATGATCGTCGAGCTGGTTGATACGCAAGCCAAGGGCATCATCCACAACGCCACCTCGCGCAAGGCTGTCGCACCTGTCGCCTTGACGGTGTTCGTGTGGATCTTCTTCATGAACGCCATGGACTTGCTGCCGCTTGACCTGTTGCCCACCATCTGGGGCAAGGTCTACGAGGCGCGTGGCCTGGAAGCTCATCACGCTTACCTGCGGATCGTGCCATCGGCTGACTTGTCCGTGACACTGGGCATGTCGTTCAGCGTCCTGCTGATCTGCCTGTACTACAACGTCAAGATCAAGGGCCTGTTCGGCTGGATCAAGGAGCTGTTCACGGCGCCTTTCCATGCGCACAGCCCCGTCGGCATCATTTTGCTGGCACCCGCCAACTTCGGTCTGAACCTGATCGAATTCGGTGCCAAGACCATTTCCCACGGCATGCGGCTGTGGGGCAACATGTACGCTGGCGAGCTGGTGTTCATGCTGATCGCATTGATGGGCGCCGCAGGTTTCGCGTCGCTGGGTGGCATTGGTCTGTGGATCGGTCACATCATCGCGGGTACCGCCTGGGCCATCTTCCACATCCTGATCATCACGCTCCAGGCATTCATCTTCATGATGCTGACCCTGGTGTACATCGGTCAGGCTCACGAAGGTCACTGATCAGTTATCCCCCCCTCTGATCGTTGAACTTCTTTTTCTCTCAGTTTCTTTTCTAACCTCTCTTTCTTTTCTATTTAGGAGCAATCATGGAAATCGTGTTGGGTAACGTCGCTCTGGCTTGCGGTCTGATCATTGGTCTGGGCGCTCTGGGTGCTTGTATCGGTATCTCCCTGATGGGCGGCAAGTACTTCGAAGCTACCGCTCGTCAGCCTGAGCTGATGAACGAACTGCAAACCAAGATGTTCCTGCTGGCCGGTCTGATCGACGCCGCCTTCCTGATCGGTGTTGGTATCGCCATGCTGTTCGCCTTCGCGAACCCCTTCATTGCCAACCTGGCCAAGTAATCGGTCTTTCTCGACTGAGTTTTTCAATTAACCGAGAAAGGTCCGAGCCATGAATCTGAACGCAACGCTGATTGCGCAGATCGTGGTCTTCATGATCCTGTGGTGGTTCACGATGAAATTCGTGTGGCCACCCATCACGAAGGCCCTCGATGAGCGCGCAGGCAAGATCGCTGACGGTTTGGCTGCGGCTGACAAGGCCAAGCTTGAGCTGGCCAACGCCAACAAAAGCGTCCAGGAGCAGCTCAGCCAATCCCGCGAGGAAATCGCCAAGCGCATCGCTGACGCTGAAAAGCGTGGCAACACCCTGATCGAAGATGCCAAGGGCCGTGCTACGGCTGAAGCAGACAAGATCGTGGCTGATGCCAAGGCGGAAGCCGCGCAACTGATCGTGCAAGCCCGTGAAGCGCTGCGCGAGCAAGTTGCTGGCCTGGCCATCAAGGGTGCCGAGCAGATCCTGCGTCGTGAGGTTTCAGCCCAGGTCCACGCTGACCTGCTGAGCCGCCTGAAGTCGGAGCTGTGATCATGGCTGAGCTTGCCACTATCGCCCGCCCCTACGCAGAGGCCCTGTTCAAAGCTGTGCCTGATGCCGAGCTGATTGCCTGGCAACAGGCCCTTGAGGCTGTGGCAGCTGTCGCCCGTGATCCGCAAGTGCAAGCCCTGGCTGACAATCCCAAGGTTACGTCGAACCAAGTGTTTGATGTGATCGTGGCAGCAGCCAAGGTGACACTGGCTACGTCCTTGACCAACTTCCTGCGCACTGTGCTGGAAAACGGTCGTCTGGCCGCTCTGCCTTTGATGGTCGAGCAGTTCCAGGCGCTGGTCAAGGCACGCCAGGGTGTGTCCGAAGCGCAAATCTACAGCGCGTTCCCGATCGATGCAGCCCAGCTGGCTGACATCATGGGTCCGCTGGAAAAGCGCTTTGGTCGCAAGCTGGAAGCCAAGGTCGAACTCGACGCTGAACTGATTGGCGGCGTGCGCGTCGTGGTGGGTGACGAAGTGCTCGACACTTCCGTCAAGGCTCGCCTCGATCGCATGAAGTCCACTCTGTTGGCTTGAGTCGCAGTACGGGTAACCGAACCGACGCAACCAATAGTCGCTCAATTCCTACCGGTGGTTTTCATGCCACTCCTGACAACCGCCGGTCGTTGTCAACGAGGTTTGCCACTGTGCAGCCCTTGACCAGACTGGGAGCAAAGCAATGCAACTGAATCCCGCAGAAATTTCCGAACTGATCAAGAGCCGCATCGAAGGTCTCGGCGCGGCTGCCGACATTCGCAACCAAGGTACCGTCATCTCCGTGACGGACGGTATCGTCCGCGTGCACGGTTTGTCCGATGCCATGCAGGGCGAAATGTTGGAGTTCCCCGCTGACGCCTCCGGCGTCCCCACCTACGGCCTGGCCCTGAACCTCGAGCGCGACTCCGTCGGCGCCGTGATTCTGGGTGCCTACGAGCACATCTCGGAAGGCGACACCGTCAAGACGACGGGTCGCATTCTGGAAGTGCCCGTTGGTCCCGAGCTGATTGGTCGCGTGGTGAACCCCCTGGGTCAACCCATCGACGGCAAGGGCCCGATCAACGCCAAGCTGACTTCTCCTATCGAGAAGATCGCTCCTGGTGTGATCGCCCGTGAATCCGTGTCGCAGCCTCTGCAAACCGGCATCAAGTCGATTGACTCGATGGTGCCCGTGGGCCGTGGTCAGCGCGAACTGATCATTGGTGACCGTCAGACCGGTAAAACGGCTGTGGCCATCGACGCCATCATCGCCCAGAAGGGCCAGGGCGTCACTTGTATCTACGTCGCCATCGGTCAGAAGGCATCGTCGATCAAGAACGTCGTGCGCTCGCTGGAACAAGCTGGCGCCATGGAATACACCATCGTCGTGGCGGCTTCGGCTTCTGACTCGGCTGCGCTGCAGTTCGTGTCGGCCTACTCCGGTTGCGCCATGGGCGAGTACTTCCGCGATCGTGGCGAAGACGCCCTGATCGTGTATGACGACCTGTCCAAGCAAGCTGTGGCCTATCGTCAGATCTCGCTGCTGCTGCGCCGTCCTCCCGGACGCGAAGCTTTCCCTGGCGACGTGTTCTACATCCACTCGCGTCTGCTGGAACGTGCAGCCCGCGTGAACGCCGACTACGTCGAAGCGTTCACTGAAGGCGCCGTCAAGGGCAAGACAGGTTCGCTGACGGCTCTGCCGATCATCGAAACCCAAGCTGGTGACGTGTCCGCCTTCGTGCCTACCAACGTGATCTCGATCACCGACGGCCAGATCTTCCTGGAAACGTCGCTGTTCAACGCTGGTATCCGTCCTGCCATCAACGCCGGTATCTCCGTGTCCCGCGTGGGTGGTGCTGCTCAGACCAAGATCGTCAAGGGCCTGTCCGGCGGTATCCGTACCGACCTGGCGCAGTACCGTGAACTGGCTGCGTTCGCGCAGTTCGCTTCCGATCTGGATGCCGCTACCCGCAAGCAGTTGGACCGCGGTGCTCGCGTGACCGAACTGCTCAAGCAGGCTCAGTACTCGCCGCTTCCTATCTCCCTGATGGGTGCGACGCTGTTCGCTGTGAACAAGGGCTACATGGACGACGTGGACGTCAAGAAGATTCTGGCCTTCGAAGCTGGTCTGCACCAGTTCCTGAAGACCAGCCACGCTGCGCTGCTGAGCAAGATCGAAGCCTCGAAGGCCCTGGACAAGGACGCTGAAGCCGAACTGCAATCGGCCATCGTCGCGTTCAAGAAGACCTTCGCCTAAAGGAGCATTCCATGGCGTCAGGCAAGGAAATACGCGGCAAGATCAAAAGCGTAGAGAACACCAAGAAGATCACCAAGGCCATGGAAATGGTCGCGGCTTCGAAGATGCGCAAGGCACAGGACCGCATGCGTGCGGCCCGTCCTTACGCTGAAAAGGTGCGCAATATCGCGGCGAACTTGGCTCATGCCAACCCCGAGTACGTCCATCCCTTCATGATCGCCAACACTGGCGGCAAGAAGGTGGGCTTCATCGTGGTCAGCACAGACAAAGGCTTGTGCGGCGGCTTGAACACCAACGTGCTGCGCGCCGTGACCAACAAGCTCAAGGAGCTCGACGGTCAAGGTGTCAAGGCTGACGTCGTGGCGATCGGTAACAAGGCCGCTGGCTTTTTCAACCGCATCGGCGCCAACGTGGTGTCGAGCGTGGTCGGTATGGGGGACACCCCGCATCTGGAAAAGATGATCGGCCCGGTCAAGGTGCTGCTCGACGCTTACCAGGCTGGTGAGCTCAGCGCGGTCTATTTGTGCTTCACCCGCTTCATCAACACGATGAAGCAGGAGGCTTTGGTCGAACAGCTGCTGCCGCTCAATGCCAGCACGCTGCAGACCGAGACGACGCACCAGTGGGACTACATCTATGAGCCGGACCCCGTCGCAGTGATTGATGAATTGATGGTTCGCTATGTCGAAGCGTTGGTCTATCAGGCTGTGGCCGAGAACATGGCGTCGGAGCAATCCGCGCGCATGGTGGCCATGAAGTCCGCCACCGACAACGCAGGCAACGTGATCAAGGAACTGAAGCTGGTCTACAACAAGACCCGTCAGGCCGCCATCACGAAGGAACTGTCCGAAATCGTCGCCGGTGCGGCCGCGGTTTGATTCACGCAGATTTTGAATTGATTGAAGGAACGAAAAATGGCTGACACGCAAACAGTGGGCAAGATCGTTCAGTGTATCGGCGCCGTGGTGGACGTGGAATTTCCCCGCGACCAGATGCCCAAGGTGTACGACGCCCTGAAGATGGAAGGCTCCACGCTGACCCTCGAAGTGCAACAGCAGTTGGGTGACGGCATCGTCCGTACCATTGCGCTGGGTTCGTCTGACGGCCTGCGCCGCGGCAACCAGGTGTACAACACCAACGCCCAGATCACTGTGCCCGTGGGCCAGGCTACCCTGGGTCGCATCATGGACGTGCTGGGCGCGCCCATCGACGAACGTGGTCCTGTGGACGCCGCTCAATCGGCGCCTATCCACCGCAAGGCTCCTGCGTACGACGAACTGTCGCCTTCGCAAGACCTGCTGGAAACCGGTATCAAGGTGATCGACTTGATCTGCCCGTTCGCCAAGGGCGGCAAGGTGGGTCTGTTCGGTGGCGCCGGTGTGGGCAAGACCGTGAACATGATGGAACTCATCAACAACATCGCCAAGGCTCACTCGGGTCTGTCGGTGTTCGCTGGTGTGGGCGAGCGTACCCGTGAAGGTAACGACTTCTATCACGAAATGGCCGACTCCAAGGTCGTGGACCTGGACAACCTGAGCAACTCCAAAGTGGCGATGGTTTACGGTCAGATGAACGAACCCCCAGGAAACCGTCTGCGCGTGGCGCTGACCGGCCTGACGATCGCTGAGTCCTTCCGTGACGAAGGCCGTGACGTGCTGTTCTTCGTGGACAACATCTACCGCTACACCCTGGCCGGTACCGAAGTGTCCGCCCTGCTGGGCCGTATGCCTTCCGCCGTGGGTTACCAACCTACGCTGGCCGAAGAAATGGGCCGTCTGCAAGAGCGCATCACCTCGACCAAGGTTGGCTCGATCACCTCGATCCAGGCCGTTTACGTCCCTGCGGATGACTTGACCGACCCGTCGCCTGCCACCACCTTCGCGCACTTGGACTCCACCGTCGTGTTGTCCCGTGACATCGCCTCGCTGGGTATCTACCCCGCCGTGGACCCGCTGGACTCGACCTCGCGTCAGCTGGACCCGAACGTGGTGGGCGAAGAGCACTACCAAGTGGCCCGTGGCGTGCAAAACACGCTGCAGCGCTACAAGGAACTGCGCGACATCATCGCGATTCTGGGTATGGACGAACTGGCTCCCGAGGACAAGCTCCTGGTTGCTCGCGCTCGTAAGATCCAGCGTTTCCTGTCGCAGCCTTTCCACGTGGCCGAAGTGTTCACTGGCTCGCCCGGTAAGTATGTGCCTCTGAAGGAAACCATCCGTGGTTTCAAGATGATTGTGAATGGCGAGTGCGATGCACTGCCTGAGCAAGCCTTCTACATGGTTGGCACAATCGACGAAGCCTTCGAGAAGGCCAAGAAGGCCTGATCACCGGCGTGATCGCGCGGCATGCTGCGCGATCACTTGGTGCTCTGTCCCTCTTTTGCGCTTGTTAGCGCTAAAGGAAACAAAGCATGTCCACCATTCACGTTGATGTTGTCTCCGCCGAAGAGTCGATCTTTTCGGGCGAGGCTACGTTGGTGTCCCTGCCCGGTGAAGTGGGCGAGCTCGGCATTCTGCCGAAGCACGCACCGCTGATCACCCGGATCAAGCCGGGCGCCGTGCGTATCCAGCGCGCTGACAACAAGGAAGAAGAGTTTGTCTTCGTGGCCGGCGGCATTCTGGAAGTGCAGCCTGGTTGCGTGACCGTTCTGGCCGACACCGCCATCCGCGGCAAGGATCTGGACGAGGCCAAGGCCAACGAGGCCATGCGTCTGGCTCAGGAAGCCGTTCAGAACGCCAAGGGCGAGCTGGATCTGGCCAAGGCTCAAAGCGAGCTGGCCACCATGGTGGCTCAATTGGCTGCCATTGCCCGTCTGCGCAAGAAGTGATCTGATTCGGACGGCCATGGCGAGGTGCATCACCTGCGCTGTAGCCTCCTCTTCAAAGCCCGCTGGCTCTTTGCCGCGGGCTTTTTTCATGTCTGCGCGGATCCGACGCGAGATCGCAGTGCATCGCTGGCCGCGATCGGGTCACCGCTTTGCTGCATCACGCGCATCCACGTCTTGAATTCGGTAGGGGCGGCTTCGTCCCAGGGATGAAAGCCGGGCTTGTACCAGGCGAGGTAAGGGCGCAGAAGCGGGCCCATGAGGCCGCCGGGCTTGTAGAGCCACCACAAGCCCTTGAGCCAGATCCCCCAGCGTTGCAGGCGGTTGTAGCCGTCCACCTTGAGCATGTGGTTGAGGATCTGGAAGACGAACATCGGGAACTGGAAGCTGACCATCAGCAGCGCCCACACACGCAGGCCGTAGCCAACCTTGGCCACATCCTGCATGACGTCAAAGGCCACGCCTTTGTGCTCGACTTCTTCGATGGCATGCCAGACGTACATGGCTCGTACGCGCGGGTCGGCACCTTCAAAGTGATGTTTGTGCTCAACGAAGGTATGGGCCATGAGCGCGGTGATGTGCTCGGAGGCGGCCGTGATGGCCAGGGTGTGGCCTTTGCTCATGGTCTTGCGGGCAATGTCGAACAGGTTGCGGCGCTGGTTGGCGAGGATCTTGTCGACCTTGACGCCTTGACTGGACAGCCTGAGGTTGAAGGCGTTGTGGACCTTGGTGTGCTGGGCTTCCTGGCGGGCAAAGTCGAGCAGGACTTGCTTGTGGGCAGGGTCGCGGATCTGGTCTTTGTAGTCGCGCACGCAGGCGATGAAGAAGCGCTCCCCCTCAGGGAAGAGGGTGGACATGGCATCGAAGAAGCGGGTCTTGAAGGGATCGCCGCCAAACCAGTGCCGGGGGATGTCGCCATCCAGGTCAAAGTCCAGGCCTTCGCGGACCGTGATGGTCAACTGGGCTTCGTGCAGATGCTCGGTGGGTCTGAGGTCTTGCGCAGTCATGGCTGAATCTTTCGGATGACTGTGCC
The DNA here is from genome assembly GCF_004297345.1 of Aquabacterium sp. GTDB lineage: Bacteria > Pseudomonadota > Gammaproteobacteria > Burkholderiales > Burkholderiaceae_C > Aquabacterium. Next base: position 9,788 of record NZ_SCTN01000093.1, read on the forward strand.
ATGGGCTTGACTGATGTGGCGCAAGGGCCGGCCAGCGAGGGGCGCGAAAGCGTGGCGGATGCACGCGGATCGGATCTGGCAAAAGTGGCAAAGACGCCGGCTCGACTGCGGCTTGGCGATTGGAGCGTTGCGCACGCAAAAAAAAGCCACGATGCCCAGGGGCACCATGGCTGCAATGCGCTTGATCAGAGATCTTGAAGACGGCGACCGTCTCAAGTCTGTGGTGGCGCGTGAGGCATCACGCGAAAGAAAGATGGACGTGGAGATGTCGCGAGATGCCTCGGTGATTCAGGCGCCGGCGGCGTACAGGGCTTCACCGGCCTGGATGGGGTCGCCTGTGCGGTTGTAGGTGTCCAGCCAGAGCTTGTAGCTGCGCATCTGGCCGTTTTGCCAGGGGTGGAAGCCGGGCTTGTAGTACTGGATGTAGTGACCGAACAGGGACATGAACAGCCCACCGGGCTTGTACAGCCACCACAGGCCCTTGGCCCAGATTTTGGTGCGTTGCCAGCGGCTGAAGCGGTCAACCTTCAGCATGTAGCGGGTGACCAGCAGAGCGTGGATGTTGAAGCCCAGCGTGACCAGCATCATCGCCAGGATGCGCTGAAAGTAGTTGACCTTGGCAGCCTTCTGCATCACGTCAAAGGCCACGGCCTTGTGCTCGACTTCTTCCATGGCGTGCCAGGCGTACATCGCACGCATGCGGTGGTCGGCGTTGGCCAGCAGGGTTTTGTCTTCGCAGAAGCTGTGCGCCATGATGGCTGTGAGGTGCTCGGCGGCGGCGGTGTCAGCCAGCGTCATCTTCTTGGGCACCTTCTTGCGAATGATGTTGAAGAGGATGTGGTGCTCGATGCGTTCGAGCATGTCGACATCGATGCCTTGCGCTTTCAGGCGGTTGTTGTAGGTCGTGTGCACGATGCCGTGCTGACCTTCCTGGCGCATGAAGTCCTTGATCTCCTGCAGGAGCTTGGGATCGGTGACTTGATCGCGGAAATCACGCACGCAGGAGATGAAGTAGCGCTCGCCTTCAGGGAAGATGGTCGACATGGCGTCGAAGAAGCGCGACTTGAACGGGTCGTTATCAAACCAGTACTTGGGGATGTCGCCATCCAGGCCGAAGTCGAGCTTTTCGCGCGGAATGATCGGGGGCGATTGGTTCATGATCTCACTCCTTCTTGGGTGGGAATCAACGGGGCTGGCTTCAGGCGTGGGCCATGCCTTGGGTCAGATCAGCGTGCAGGCGGTTGCCGGCTTCGACGGGGTCACCGGTTTCCTTGAGCAGGCGCACCCAGGGTTCGTAGCTGGGCACCACGGGCTCTTGCCAGGGGTGGAAGCCGGGCTTCAGATACGAGAAATACTTGCCGAGCATGGGCATGAAGATGCCGCCGGGCTTGTACAGCCACCACAGGCCCTTGGCCCAGATCTTGGTGCGCTGCCAGCTGCTGAAGCCATCGGCTTGCAGCATGTGCTTCATGATGCGGAAGACGTGATAGGGGAAGAGCGCCGTCACCAGCAGCATGGAGCCGATGCGGTTGAGGTAGCTGGATTTGGCGATGTCGACCAGCACGTCATAGGCGACGCCCTTGTGCTCCATCTCTTCCATGGCGTGCCAGACGTAGAGGGCGCGCATGCGCTCGTCGGCACCATTGAAAATGTGGGGACGCTCGACAAAGCAGTCGGCCATGATGGCGGTGATGTGCTCGGAGGCGGCCGTGATGCCCAGGGTGAACTCACGCGAGCAGTGTTGGCGGATGATGCCGAACAGGCGGCGCTCCTGGCCTTCGAGGATCGCGTCCACGCCGATGCCGTGGCTCTTGAGGCGGTTGTTGTAGCGGGTGTGCAGCATGCTGTGCTGCGCTTCCTGGCGGGTGAAGTCCTTGATGTCTTCGATCATCTTGGGATCGGTGATCTGATCCTTGTAATCACGCACGCAGGTGATGAAGAACTTCTCGCCCACGGGGAAGAGGGTGGACATGGCGTCGAAGAAGCGGGTCTTGAACGGGTCGTTGTCCAGCCAGTATTTGGGGATGTTGCCGTCCAGATCGAAGTCCAGCTTTTCGCGTGGAACGATGGGGGGCGGGGTGAGTTTGTTTTTGCTCATGTTTTGTCTCCTCGGACGCCGGCTGTCACAACTTGCAACGGCGGTCTGACAGGTTGAGACTTTAGGGACGACCCTTGATCTGCGCTATGTGACGTAGCGACATCAAGGTAAGTTTGGCGACAGGTCGTCTCTAGGGAAAACGCGGTGAATGCGTTTCGTTTTCGGCATGCCGGACACGGGCTTGAGCCTCCTCCGGTGTTTGCGCCGCGCTTCAGCCGTGTTGGCGGCGGTATTGGCTGGGGGTGACGCCAGACCAGCGCGTGAAGGCCTGGGTGAAGCTGCGGCGATCGGAAAAGCCCAGGCGGTCGCTGATGTCTTCGATCGGCGTGGTGTTCTGGCGCAGCCATTGCTGGGCCAGTTTGTAGCGCACACGGCCCTGGATGGCCGAGTGGCTGTCGTTGACTTCCTTCAGGCGCCGCTGCAGGGTGCGGGCGTGCAAGCCGAGTTCTTCTGCCAGTGCTTCCAGGCCCAGGCCCATGAGGCGAGGCTTGTCGTGGAAGGCGCGTTCGATCTGTTTGATCAGGGCCTGGCCATGGTGGCCGACGGCTTCGGCCGGCGTGGTTTCAACGCGCTGGGCCACTTTCTGGGCCAGGCGTTTGGCTGCTTGTTCATGCAGGACGGGGAAGGCGCCGGTCAGGGGTTGATCCAGCAGCGCCCGGTCAAACCAGAGGGCGTCCATGGGCGCGCCCCATTCGATGGGAACCTGGAGGGCCGCCTCGACCTGGTCGCTCCAGGCATGACGAGGGTGGCGCATGGTGATGCGCCCGATCAAGGTCTGGCCGCCCAGCAGCATGCGGCTGAATTTGATCGTGGTCGTGATCACGCCTTCGGTGAAGGTCCAGGTGCGACCGATGTCGTCGTCGGGAACGTCGAAGTTCAGCGCAATGCGGGCTTCATTGCCGTGCTCGGCCAGGGCGAAGGTCAGGTAGGGGTTGATCAGCGAGGGGATCCACTCCAGAGCGCGGGTCGCATCGCGCAGGGTGGCGCTGGTCGTGATGAAGGTTTCCACGTCCGACATGTATTCGAACGCGAAGGTCTCGCCCAGCACAACGGGGAAGTGCTTGGGGCTGCCGATGCGACGCGTTTCTTCAACGCAGCGCTGCATGAGGCGCTGCATGGTGTCGCGCGAGACCGTGGACGTTTCCGGATGCAGGCTGGCCGTGTCGATGCCTTCCTGGCGGAAGATGGATTCGATGTCGATGCCACACAGGCGTGCTGCGCGAACCCAGTTCGTCACGGTGACGAAGGGAATCTGCTGGTCGGTACTGGAAGCCGGGATCAACGGGGTCATGGGCCTTTTGTGAGGCAGAGGTCAGGTCGTTTTCAGGCAGGGACGGGTGCTCGGGCCTCGGTGGGAGATGGCACCTCGAAATGATGCAGCCATTTCAACACTTCTGCAGCGGTCAGCTCCGGAAGTTCGAAAGGATACAGGTGTGTGCCGTCCATCCATGACAGATTGCGCCCCACCAACTGCTTGATGCCCTGGATGCCCACCTTGCGGGTCTCGCGCGAATGTGTGCCGCCGATGAAGGCCAGCGGGCATTGATGAGGATGCCGGCGGAACTCCTGCAGCAGGTCGTGCGGCATGGAGGCGTAGATGGCGGACTCGATTTCACGGCGGAAGCTCAGGCGGCGCGACTGGCCATCGAGGTGGGTTTCGGTGCCGTGGGCCAGGTAATCCTTCAGCACCCGTGGGTGGAAGGCTGCGAACTTGGGTTTGGCCGAGAAGTGCTCGTGTGCGACTTGCAGGCTGGCCCACTCGTTCGTGCGCTGTGCGGCGATGCGGGCGGGTACGACCACGCGGTCGATCGTGCCCAGTCGTTTGGCCAGCCCTACGCCGGCGCTTTTCCAGCCATGCAGCACGGGCGAATCCATGATCACGACGCCCTGGGCCAGACCTGGATGGCGGCTGGCGGCCATCATGCTCAGGTACCCGCCCAGCGAGTGCCCCACCAGCCAGGCGGGATGGCCGACTTCGCGCTCGATGAAGTCCTTGAGCTGGGCGACCAGATGGGGCCAGTTCATGGTGACGGGGTAGCGCGCATCGTGGCCGAATTTGTCCAGCGCGTGGACCTCGTAGCCGGCCTGCCGCCACGCTTCGAACAGTGCCTGATAGGTGCTGGCCGGAAAGCTGTTGGCGTGCGAGAAGACGATGGTGCGGTGAGCAGTCTGGAGCTTCATGGCGGTCTCAGCGGGGAAGTCAAACGCGTGCGGCCCGGCATGGGGCGAGCGCACCATGGAATGGTTTTCGGTCATCGGTGCGCCGTACTGAATGGCTTGGCAATATTACTTTCATGCTTAATTTATGGAGATGAGTGTAATGTCGTTGCGCGGGGGCATCAAGCATCCGATCTGGAGGCGTATTTCCGTCATTCAAGAGAAGGAGTTTGGTGTGACACTGGACACAGATAGACAACCGCAGAGCGCCTCACCATGCAACGTGCCACCAAGATCGTCGCCACCCTCGGACCAGCCTCTTCGACGCCTGATGTGCTCGAAAAAATGCTGTTGGCTGGTGTCGATGTGGTGCGGCTGAACTTCTCGCATGGCAAGGCGCAGGACCACATTGACCGCGCGCAGGCCGTGCGCGATGCGGCGGCCAAGGTTGGCAAGGTCGTGGCCATCATGGCCGACCTGCAAGGCCCCAAGATCCGCGTGGGCAAGTTCGCCGAAGGCAAGGTGATGCTGGAGCCTGGCCTGCCTTTCGTGCTGGATGCCAGCCGCACCGAACTCGGTGACATCAACGGCGTCGGCCTGGACTACAAGGAACTGCCGCGCGACGTGAAGCCCGGCGACATCCTGCTGCTCAACGATGGCTTGATCGTGATGAAGGTCGATGCCGTCAAGGGCGAGGCCGTGCACACGACCGTGAAGCTGGGTGGCGAGTTGTCCAACAACAAGGGCATCAACAAGCAGGGCGGGGGCTTGACCGCGCCAGCCCTGACCGCAAAGGACATGGAAGACATCAAGACGGCCGCGAGCTTCCAGTGCGACTACATCGCTGTGTCCTTCCCCAAGAACGCCACCGACATGGAAATGGCGCGCCAGCTGTGCAATGTGGCCGGCGAGCCCTGGAAGCACCGTCCCGCCTTGATCGCCAAGATCGAGCGCACGGAGGCGATTCCGAACCTGGAAGCTATCCTGAAGGCGTCCGACGGGATCATGGTGGCGCGGGGCGACCTGGCCGTGGAAGTGGGCAACGCCGCCGTGCCCGCCCTGCAAAAGCGCATGATCAAGATGGCGCGCCACATGGACAAGGTCGTGATCACGGCCACGCAGATGATGGAGTCCATGATCGTCAACCCGGTGCCGACACGCGCCGAGGTGTCGGACGTGGCCAACGCCGTGCTGGATGGCACCGACGCCGTGATGCTGAGCGCCGAGACGGCGGCCGGCAAGTACCCGATCGAGACGGTCGAGCAGATGGCCAACATCGCCCAGGCCGCCGAAGCCGCCGAAGAGGTGTCGCTGGACGCCGATTTCACGAACACAACCTTTGGCCGCATCGACCAGTCGATCGCCATGGGCGCCCTGTTCACGGCCTATCACCTGGGTTGCAAGGCCATCATCGCGCTGACCGAATCCGGCTCGACGGCGCTGTGGATGAGCCGTCACAAGATCCATGTGCCCATCTTCGGCCTGACGGCGCAGCCGATTTCGCAACGCAAGATGGCGCTCTACCGCAATGTGCGCCCCCTGCTGATCCCCAATTATTCGGACCGTGACGAGGCGCTCAAGCACGCCGAGGCCATGCTGGTCGAGCGCGGTGTGCTGCGCCCGGGCGACACCTACGCCATCACCTGCGGGGAACCCATGGGCCACCCGGGCGGCACCAATATGCTCAAAGTGTGCGAAGTGAAATAAAAAGGCACAAACCCCTCCGCCCGAAACTGGGGGTAGGTAAGCACGCTGGGCTTCGTTAGAATTCCGCCCAGTTCTCACGCGCAGAACAACGCTGTTCTGCGCGTTTCATTTTTTTCTGCTTACCCTGGGGGTTTCATGGCACTCGTTTCGATGCGTCAACTGCTGGATCACGCTGCTGAAAACAATTACGGCATTCCTGCGTTCAACGTGAACAACCTGGAGCAAGTCCAGGCCGTGATGGCCGCTGCTGACGAAATCGGCGCCCCCGTGATCCTGCAAGCCAGCGCTGGCGCCCGCAAGTACGCCGGCGAATCCTTCATCAAGCACCTGATCCAGGCTGCCGTCGAGATGTACCCCCACATCCCCCTGGTGATGCACCAGGATCACGGTCAGTCTCCAGCGATCTGCCAAGGCGCCATCGACCTGGGCTTCGGCTCGGTGATGATGGACGGTTCCCTGAAG
>NZ_SCTN01000094.1 GCF_004297345.1 Aquabacterium sp.
AGCTGGGTGTTGGGCTGCCAGCCCAGCAGGGTCTTGGCGCGGGTGATGTCCGGGCAGCGCTGCATGGGGTCGTCGTGGGGCAGGGGCTTGTAGACGATGGGCGAGCTCGAACCCGTCATGTCGATGATCTTTTCAGCCAGGGCGCGAACGGATGTCTCGACCGGGTTGCCGATGTTGATCGGGCCGGTGATGTCATCAGGGCTGTTCATCAGGCGCAGAGCGCCGTCGATCAGGTCGTCCACGTAGCCAAAAGAGCGGGTCTGGCTGCCATCGCCATACAGGGTGATGGGCTTGCCGCTCAGGGCCTGCACGATGAAGTTGGACACCACGCGTCCGTCATTGGGGTGCATGCGGGGGCCGTAGGTGTTGAAGATGCGCATGACTTTGATGCGCAGCTTGTGCTGGCGGTGGTAATCGAAGAACAGGGTTTCGGCGCAGCGCTTGCCTTCGTCATAGCAGGATCGGATGCCCATGGGGTTCACATGGCCCCAGTAGTCCTCGGTCTGGGGATGAACTTGCGGGTCGCCATAGACCTCGGAGGTGGAGGCTTGCAGAATCTTGGCTTTGAGGCGCTTGGCCAGGCCCAGCATGTTGATGGCGCCATGCACGCTGGTCTTGGTGGTCTGGACCGGGTCGTGCTGGTAGTGGATGGGCGAGGCCGGGCAGGCCAGGTTGTAGATCTCATCGACCTCGACGTGCAGGGGGAAGGTCACGTCATGGCGCTGGAACTCGAACCGTGGGTGATCCATCAGGTGTTCGATGTTGCGGCGCGAACCGGTGAAGAGGTTGTCCACGCAGACCACTTCGTGGCCTTGTTCCAGGAGGCGATCGCACAGGTGCGAACCCAGGAAGCCGGCGCCGCCGGTAACGAGACAGGTCTTGCTGGTGCCCAGTCGCATGCTCATGCGGATTCTCCTTGGGGGAAGTCGGTCAGGTTGTGCAGTGGTTCACATGGTCGCGCGCCGACCCGCCCGGCTTTAGCGAGATAAACCGGGGGGATACAGCGTTTATTGCGGTTTGGTGGCGCGCCGGGTTTGCCGTTCTGCGCGCCCAGGGCTAGGCCCTGTACCAGTGCTACCAGGTGCGGGTGCGCTTGAGGTGTGGATTGCCTTCGAACTGCCGGAAGGTCCACCCCTCCACGCCCTGGGTGAAGCGATCGATGGTGGCCTGGTCGGGCTTTTCCTTGAAGATCACCGTCAGCAACACGTTGGGCTTGATCAGCAACTGCTTGGCTTTCAGTTCCGCATCGGCGGTTTCGGCCTTCAGGCGCTCGAACAGTGGCTCGCCATCCTTGGCCTGCACGTATTCCACGCCCGGCAGATAGACGTCACAGATATTTTTGTAGGCCACGGCGGGCAGATCCAGCCCCCAGCAGACCTTGTTGATTTCGCGACGCGACAGGGCGTAGACGAAGTTGCCCACGGCTTCGTAGCTGGGCTGGTCTTCGCCGGGGATGACGGGAGGATCAGCGTACTTGTCCTGCGGCTCGATCAGCACCACGCCTTTGCGGGCCACGCGCAGCATCTCGTAGAGCGCGATGGCGGGGCGGGGGAAGTGGTGATAGGCCTCCTTGCACAGCACGAAGTCGAACTCGTTGTCGGCAAAGCTGAGTTTCTCGGCGTTTTCCTCGGAGTAGGCGGGGATCAGGCCGCGCTCCTTGGCTTCGGCCAGGAAGGTGCCGGAGATGTTGGTGGGCAGCACGCTCTTGTAGCCACGGCGCATCATGCGGATGGCGTCCAGGCCGTAGTGGCCGTCACCCACGGTGAGCCACTTGTCGTTGTGCGTGTGGCTCAGGCAGTGGAACAGCGGCTCCATCATGCGCTCATGGCGCCAGAAGTCGGCCGTGTCTTCGCTGAACCAGGATTCATGCATGCGGCGGGTCTCTGCGTCCAGCGCATGGCTGCCTTCGTCGTGATAGAGCTTGTAGTTCCACTCTTCGACGGAGCCGGCCTTGGGCTTGTCGTTGCTTGCGGCTGGGGCTGTAGCAGTCGCAGCGGCATGGGCCGGCGGCGTGTGCATGGACACGTCGGGGATGGCCTCTGTCTGGGGCGTATTGGGTGCGGCCACCTTGCGCATGATGGTCATGAGGTGCGGGCCGCGCCATTCCTGGCTGATGATCTGGAAGGCGCCCTTGAAGCCGTAGACCGAGGCCCAGCGGTTGACGTTGTCGAAGTAGGCGGGGAAGGTCTCGTCCGTGATGATGTTGACGTGGGTCGGGTCACGGAAGGCTGCCGGGTTAGGGTAGGCCGGCGTGAAGGACATGAACAGGCCATCGGGTTCCAGCACGCGCCAGACCTCGTTCATCACTTCCACAAACGCGTTGCGGCGCTGTGGGCAGTAGATGAGGCGAGGGATGTGCTCCAGGAAGTCGTGAGCCGTCACGAAGTTGAAGCTGTTGTCCGGGAAGGGGATGGGATCCACCACCAGATCGGCGCGGAAGATGCCGCGGTCGATGTCATCGCGCACGTCGATGCCATACACCTCAGTGGCATTGAAGGGGTTCTTGGGCTTGGGGCCGCAGCCGATGTCCAGTGCTTTGGTCATGTGGGTCTACCTCAGGCGATTTCGATTTTTTCGACCTTGAGCAGGTGCTCGAAGTAGGCGATCGTTTTGGCCAGGCCTTGCTCCAGCTGGGTGTTGGGCTGCCAGCCCAGCAGGGTCTTGGCGCGGGTGATGTCCGGGCAGCGCTGCATGGGGTCGTCGTGAGGCAGGGGCTTGTAGACGATGGGCGAGCTGGAGCCGGTCATGTCGATGACTTTTTCAGCCAAGGCACGCACGGTGGTTTCGACAGGGTTGCCGATGTTGATCGGGCCGGTGATGTCGTCCGGGCTGTTCATCAGGCGCAGTGCGCCGTCGATGAGGTCATCCACATAGCCGAAGGAGCGCGTCTGGGTGCCTTCGCCATACAAGGTGATGGGCTTGCCGGTCAGGGCTTGCACGATGAAGTTGGACACCACACGGCCGTCATTGGGGTGCATGCGGGGGCCGTAGGTGTTGAAGATGCGCATGACCTTGATGCGCAGATTGTGCTGGCGGTGATAGTCGAAGAACAGGGTTTCGGCGCAGCGCTTGCCTTCGTCATAGCAGGAGCGGTAGCCGATGGGGTTCACATGGCCCCAGTACTCTTCAGGCTGCGGGTGGATCTGCGGATCACCATAGACCTCGGAGGTCGAGGCTTGCAGGATCTTGGCGCGCACACGCTTGGCCAGGCCGAGCATGTTGATGGCACCGTGCACGCTGGTCTTGGTGGTCTGGACCGGGTCGTGCTGGTAGTGAATGGGCGAGGCCGGGCAGGCGAAGTTGTAGATCTCGTCGACCTCGATGTAGAGCGGGAAGGTCACATCGTGGCGCTGGAACTCGAACCGGGGGTGATCCATCAGGTGCTCGATGTTGCGGCGAGAGCCCGTGAACAGGTTGTCCAGGCAGATGACCTCATGGCCTTGCTCCAGCAGGCGTTCGCACAGGTGTGAACCCAGGAAGCCGGCGCCGCCGGTAACGAGACAGGTTTTGCTGGTGCCCAGTCGCATGCTCATGCGGTTCTCCTTGACGAGACAGCCCGGCGGAACCATTCCACACAAGGCAGTTCAGCAATGGTGATCCTGCAAGCGGCGCCCATAAGCTTGAAAAAGCGGGGCATCCGTGCACATTTGCACGCTTTGCGCGAGCGCGCGTGCCCCTCTGCCCGGGTGGGGGCTGAGGGGCTTCCCCAGGTTCAAGCCCGGGAGGCTGAAAAGAAGGGCTTAGATCAGCGGGGTGTTCTTGTTCGGGTCTTCCGTGAGTTGGGTGTGGTCCACCTGAGCCAGATGGAGGTCGCCAGGCAGCACAGCCGGCGTGGCGGTGACTGTCGCAGCGGGTTGCGCATGGCTGGCCAGCAAGTCCTCGGCTCTGGGCGCCAGCAGGTCGCTGACGTGCAGGTCAAGTGTCTGTGCCGCGTGATCCGTGGCCGCAGGCGTCTGGTCCTTGGCGAACCAGACGTCGGCCATGGCGTGGGTGTGCCCATCGCTGGTCTTGTAGTCGGATACCAGGCCCAGCAGGTTGCCGTTATCTACCGTGCTGCTGTGCTGCGCATGCAGATCGATTTCGATGATGCCCAGGCTGGCGAGGCTGTGCAGCTCGCCAGCTTGCGAGATGCCATCGCTGTTGGCGTCTACCCAGACCTTGAGATCGTTGAAGTGCGTGTCTGCTGCGCTCAGCTTGCCATCGTGGTTGCTGTCTTCGGCGCGCATGGCGGTGTAGCCATCACCGGCGCGGTGGCCATCCACCATGGTGGCGGAGCCGAACAGCTCCTTGCCATCGTTGATCTTGCCGTCGCCATTGCGGTCCATCACCAGCAGGCCATCGGTGGGCGCAACCCAGCCGACATGGTGTTCGATGCCCGTGCCCATCAGGTCGAAGTTGACGCCATGGCTTGCAGCCAGGGTGTGCACGCCGTCGCCATTGAGGTCCAGCACGATGGGAGAGACGGCGGTCAGGGCGTTGGATTGCTCGGTGTTGAGGGCATCCAGCTGCGGTTGCGTGAGCGCCGTGCTCTGTTCCATGCTGAAGGCAGCCAGATCGGTGGTCTCAAACGCCGACATCTGATCGGCCGTGAAGGCCTGGATCTGGTTGGTGTTCAAGGCATGGATGTGGTCCACGCTGAGGGCTGCGATGTCCAGCGTGTTGAAGGCGGCAATGTGCGCCGTGTCCAGCGCCAGGATCTGGGCTGTGGTCATGGCGACGATGTCGGTCGTGGTCATCGCGGCAATTGCATCGGTTGACAGCACGGCAAACTGCGTGGTGCTCAATGCCTGCAGGTCATCGGTCTGCATCGCGACCATGTGGCTGGCCGTGAGGTGAGCGACTTGATCGGTTGTAAGCGCGGCAAACTGATCGGTGTGCAACGCCGCGATCTGATCGGTATGCAGCGCCTGGAAGGCGTCGACGTTCATGGCGTGAACCTGGGCCGTGTCCATGATCTGGATATCAGCCGTGTTCAGTGCGGTGATCTGCTCGGAGGTCAGCGCAAAGATGTGTGCCGTGTTGAAGGCACTGATGTCGTTGGTCTCGAGCGCGCCCAGTTGTGCCGTGTTCAGATGCTGGATCTGATCGGTGCTCAGGGCATAGGTTTGATCGGTGCCCAGGTTCAGAATCTGGTCCGTGGTCAGGGCATTGATGGCATCTGTGCTCAGGTTGCGGATGGCTGCAGTGCTCAGGGCGGCGATGTCGGTGGTTTCAATCGCTGCGGCTTGGGCTGTGTTGAGCGCGGCGGCTTGGGCGGTATTGAGCGCTTCTACCTGAGCGGAGGTGAACTGGGCGATCTGGCTTGTGCTCAGACCGGAGATGGCATCCGTGCTCAAGGCTTTGATCGCCGCGGTACTGAGCGCGCTGATGTCGCTTGTCTCTATGGCGCCGGCCTGATTTGCATCCAGGGCAGCGGCCTGAGCGGTGTTGAGGACGGCCAGGTCGGTGCTTTCAAGTGCGGCGATCTGAGCGGTGGTCAGCGCGGCTGCTTGTGTGGTGTAGAGCACTGCGACTTGTGCGGTCGTCAGGGCCTGGATCTGGTTGGTGTCCAGTGCAGCCAGGGCATCGGTCGTCAGGGCGCGCAGCGCGGCGGTGCTCAAGGCGTCCAGGTCGGTGGTGTCGATGACTGCGGCCTGTGCGGCGCTCAGAGCGGCGGCTTGGGCTGTGTTGAGGGCGCCAACATCTGCGCTGTTCAGCGCGACGATCTGGCTGGTGGTCAGTGCTTGCACCTGGTCGGTGTTCAGCGCGGTAATCTGGGCTGTGATCAGTGCGGCAATCTGTGCGGTGTCCAGCGCGGCCACGGCTGCTGAGCTCAGTGTGCGCGCGGCAGCCGTGCTGATGGCACTGATGTCTGTGGTCTGAATCGCGGCTGCTTGTGCGGTGTTGAACTCGGCTGTTTGCGCGGTGTTCAGCGCAGCCAGTTGGGCCGATGTCAGGTTGGCGATCTGGTCTGTGGTGAGCCCATCGATGGCATCGGTGCTCAGGGCCTTGATGGCCTGCGAGCTCAGTACGCTGATGTCGGTGGTTTCGATGGCACCTGCTTGAGCGCTGTTCAGCGATGCTGCTTGAGCGGAGTTGAATGCGGCGAAATCGGTGCTTTGCAAGGCAGCGATCTGGGCGGTGTTCAAGGCGCCGGTTTGCTCGGAGGTGAACGCGGCTGTTTGCGCGGTGGTCAGTGACTGGATCTGATCGGTGGTGAGCGCATCGATCGCGTCTGTGCTCAAGGCGCGGACGTTGTTGGTGTTCAGCGCGCTGATGTCGCTTGTTTCGATGGCTGCGGCCTGTGCAGAGCTGAAAGCGGCCACTTGTGCCGTGTTGAGCGCGGCCAGGTCCGTGCTTTCCAGTGCGACAATTTGAGCGGTCGTCAGTGCTTCGGCCTGACTGCTCGTGAGTGAGGCTACCTGGGCCGTGGTCAAGGCGGCAATCTGGTCGGTACCCAGGGCTGCCAGAGCTGCTGTGCTGAGTGTGCGGGTAGCGGCCGTGCTGAGTGCGCTGATGTCGCTGGTCTGGATCGCAGCGGCTTGTGTCGTGCTGAACTCGGCTGTCTGGGCGCTGTTGAGCGCAGCCACTTGGGCTGAGGTGAGGCTGCTGATCTGGTCTGTCGTCAAACCATAGACCGCGTCCGTGTTCAGCGCTTTGATGGCACTTGTGCTCAGTGCGCTGATGTCAGCCGTTTCAATCGCAGTAACTTGGGCGCTGTCGAGCACGGCCACCTGGGCGGAGTTCAGGTTGGCAAAGTCACTGCTCTGCAGGGCCGCCATCTGCGCCGTGGTGAGTACACTGGTCTGGGTGCTCAGCAGCGCAGCAGTTTGGGCCGTGGTCAATGCCTGGATCTGGTCTGTGGTCAAGGCGCCGATGGCGTCCGTGGTCAGAGCGCGGATATTCGTTGTTGTCAGTGCGCTGATGTCGCTGGTTTCGATGGCCGCGGCTTGCAAGGTGTTGAACACGGCCGCCTGCGCGGTATTCAGTGCAGCCAGATCGGTGCTTTGCAGTGCAGCAACCTGGCTGGAGGTCAAGGCTTGCGCTTGCTCACTGTTGAGCCCTGCGACCTGGGCCGTGGTCAATGCCTGGATCTGGTCGGTGCTCAATATGGCGATGGCTGCCGTGCTCAACGTGCGCACTGCGGCGGTGCTCATGGCACTGATGTCGCTGGTCTGGATCGCGGCAACTTGAGTGGCGCTGAATTCGGCTGTCTGCGCAGTATTCAATGCTCCCAGTTGCACTGAAGTCAGGTTGGCGATCTGGTCTGTGGTGAGGCCGTGAACGGCCTCGGTGTTCAGAGCCTTGATGGCGTTGGTGCTCAGGGCGCTGATGTCTGCGGTTTCAATCGCGGCCAGTTGGGTGCTATCCAGAACGGCCACTTGTGCCGAAGTCAGGACGGCGAAGTCCGTGCTCTGCAGTGCAGAGACTTGGGCCGTGGTCAGCTCGGCGGTTTGAGAAGAGGTCAGCGCCGAGGTTTGTACGGTGGTGAGCGACTGAATCTGATCTGTTGTCAGCGCGTTGATGGCGGCCGTGCTCAAGGCTCGGATATTGGTGCTGGTGAGAGCACTGATGTCGGCGGTTTCGATGGCAGCGGCCTGTGCAGTGTTGAGCACGGCGACCTGGGCGGTGTTCAACACGGCGAAGTCGGTGCTTTGCAGAGCGGCGACCTGCGATGCGGTCATGCCTTCGACCTGGGCGCTGTTGAGCGCGGCAGTCTGGGAGGTTGTGAGCGCGAGGATCTGGTCGGTGCTCAGCGCCGCGATGGCGGCCGTGGTCAGGGTGCGCAGGGCAGCCGTGCTCATGGCGCTGATGTCGCGCGTTTCGATGGCCTGGGCCTGGGTGGCGCTGAAGGCGGCGGTCTGAGCGGTGGTCAACACCGCGATCTGGTTCGAATTCAGGGCAGCGATCTGGTCGGTAGACAAGCCCGCGACTGAATCTACAGCCAAAGCCTTGAAGGCTGTGGTGGTCAGGGCGCTGATGTCGGCTGTCTCGATGGCGGCGATCTGGGCGCTGTCCAGTACAGCGATCTGGGCCGAGTTCATGTTGGCCAGATCGGTGCTTTGCAGGGCGGCGATCTGGGCAGCGG